>CBIGXK010000101.1:0-11273 GCA_966193805.1 uncultured bacterium
GAAGAAAGATTCATTTTAACAGTTGGCGGCAATTGGAATGTCACCATCTCTGCTGTAAACATAAATGGATGTGGCGCCCCGGCCAACAAACAATTATTTTTTGCCGATCTTGACTGATTATTCGTGATGAATCCCTGGAAAACCGTGCAGTTGTTAACCCCTAAATGTCACTTTCATGAAGCAACTTCCGGCCGTTACGCTCTTTCTGATCACCTGTTGCACCGCGGGCGCCCAATCCGTAACCGATTCTTTATTGAATCTGCTGCACAATCATCCGCAGGAAGATACCGTACGTTTTAACCTGATGAATGACCTCGCGTTTGAGTACAACTTCACCGATCCGGATAGGGGCCTCGAAGTTTCAGATGACCTGATCGCGCTCGCTTCGAAGCTTCAAAATGAGAAGAAGCTGGCTGCAGCGTATTCGCAAAAAGGCGTGAACTATGCGTCCAAAGGCAATGACTCCATGGCGCTAAACATGTATGCGCGTGCGCTGGAGATACACACCCGTATTAACAACCTCTCGGGTATGGCAAAAGCGTTTAACAATATTGCGATCATCTACGTTGGCCGTGCCGATTATGCCAACGCGCTCGAGTATTACAGGAAGTCGTATGCAATATTTGAAGAATTGGGCGATGAACCGCGCATGGCAAACTCGCTCAACAATACCGGCGTGGTGTATCTCTATCTCGGCGATTATCCGAAGGCGCTCGACTATTACCTGAAAGGGCTCTCGCTCATGGAGAAAACCGGCAACGACATCGGACGCGCGAACAACCTCGGCAATATCGGCATCGTCTACAAAAACCTATCTTCCTATGCAAAAGCCATCGACTACCAGCAGCAGGCGCTCGCACTGAATAAAAAAGCGGGCAACACCCGCGGCATGGCGAATACACTCAGTAACATCGGCATTGTTTACGACCTGATGAACGACGCGCCGAAAGCGCTCAACTATTACCAGCAGTCGCTTGCCCTCAACACGCAAATGGGAAACGAGAGAAAAATCGCCAACGACCTCACCAATATTGGCGTGGTCAATAAGCGCCTCGGCAAATACGAATCGGCCATGGCCGATTTTAAACGGGCGCTCGATATTTACACAACAAGCGGCGACAAAAACAGCGCATCTATCGCATTAAACCAGATCGGAACGCTCTATGCAGAAGCGCCGGACAGTGTGTTGGCCAAAATGGGCACCGCTCAATCTTCGAGATACCGCAACTCATTGCAATACCTGGATGCGAGCCTTGCCATCGCCAAAGAAACCGGCGCAACCGACCGCTTAAGCGAAACGTGGCAGGCGCTATCCGACACTTACGCGAAGCAGCAGGATTTTAAGAACGCTTACCACGCGTTTCAGCAGCATATCGTTTTCCGCGACAGCACCCTCAACGTGGAGAACCAGAAAAAAATAGTCAGGGCCGAAATGCAGTTTGCTTTTGAAAAGAAAGAGATGCTTGCCGATGCTGAAATAAAAAGGGAACGCATGATGCGAAACATAACAATTGCCGGGTCGATCCTTCTTTTAATCGCCGCCGCGGCCATCTTCATCTTCTACAAAATAAAGAGCGATGCCAACAAAAAGAAGAAACTCGCCGAATTCCGCGCAGAAGTGGCGGATATCGAAATGAAGGTTCTCCGGTTGCAAATGAATCCTCACTTCATCTTCAATTCACTCAATTCCATCAATGATTTTATTTCCCGGAACAATACCCGCGAAGCGGATCGCTTCCTCACAAAATTTGCCCGCCTGATGCGTAATACGCTTGAACATTCAGAACAAAGTGAGGTGAGCCTGGCGGATGATTTGGAGACGCTCGGGCTGTACATGGACCTTGAAGCACTTCGGCTGAACAATAAATTTACCTACAGGATTTTTGTAGATGAATCGATCGACCAGGAAAATACGATGATACCCCCGCTGCTGCTCCAGCCTTTTGTTGAAAACAGCATCGCGCATGGCATAGCCCCTAAAAAAACAAAGGGCAACATTATTGTGCGGATCACGTCTGGCCAAAATTCGCTTAATTGCGTGGTAGAGGATGATGGCGTAGGGATGCCCAATCCAGGGGAAGAGCAAAGAAGAAGACATCCGGGCAAATCGATGGGATTGCGGATAACAAAAGCGAGAATTGAGATGATTAACAAAAAACACCGCGCGAATGCCTCTGTAGATATCGACAGCTCGGGCGATGGAACCCTCGCTAAAATCGTGCTGCCGCTCCAGTTCAACTTTTAAGCCCGAATGATCAAAGCACTTATCATAGACGACGAAACGCATTGCGTGCAACGGCTGCAAAGGCTGGTGGAAGAAAACGCTGCGGACCATGTTGCAATCATTGGTGAAGCCTCAAGCGTTGAGAACGGGATCGCCAGCATACGGCAATATGATCCCGACCTTGTTTTTCTCGACGTGCAGTTGCATGATCAGTCGGGATTCGACTTGCTGGAGCAACTCGGCGAAAAAAACTTCGGGGTGATTTTTACAACGGCGTATGAAAAATATGCGGTTCGTGCGTTTCGCTTCAGCGCGCTCGATTACCTGCTGAAGCCCATCGATGCAGAGGATCTTGTTCGGGCCATCCAAAAAGTTAGCGCAGCACACCTGCAAAAGGATACAGCGGATAAGCTCGATGCGCTGCTGCATAATTTCAGGAACGTCCATGGTTCGGCAAAGCGCATAGCCGTTCCCGTGTCATCAGGTTTGGAGTTTATCACTGTCGGTGACATTATCCGTTGCGAAAGCAGTATCAACTATACCACCATCTTCCTGCAAAACAAACAGCAATTGCTGGTGGCGAAAACATTGAAGGAATTTGACGAGCTTTTGGGCGATTACAATTTTTTCAGGGTGCACAATTCTCATCTTGTGAACCTGTCATACATCAAAAACTTCAATAAAGGCAAAGGAGGATATGTTACGATGACCGACGGCGCAGTGGTGGAGGTGTCAACGCGCCGCAAAGATCAATTCTTAAAGAGATTGGGTAATTAAGGAATCAGGTGGTTGCTACCAGGTAGGCAATTAAAATTACACTGATCAAAAAAATAAGTGCGGTGATAATCGTCACCAGCAGCGACGAATGTGTGTATCTTCCTTCTTCCAGGTGCCTTTCGGTACGGCGGTACCGGATGTACGACAGCACGGTGGTAAGCGTGCCTGCAACAACCAGGATGATGCCAACGATAGCTGAATAGCCGCGGTTATGAACAACAATGTCTTTTCCGAGCAGCATGGATATTTGTTTCACAAACAAAGAAAATTTTACAACCACGAATCCAAAAGCCATAATGCCGATGCTCGTACGTATCCATGCAAGGAATGTTCTTTCGTTGGCTAAATGGTCGGTGGGATTTCCCTTCTTTTTGATTGGTTCCAAGAGATTGGTGTTATGGAGTAAAGGTATAAAGTTACGAACACGGTTCCACGCCGAATGGTGATCGCGACTGAATGAAAATACGATGTATGCTATTTGATAATACAGAAAGTAAAACGGTAGAAGGAGTGTCAGCGGCAGAACGGCCGTCTGCGCTTTAAGTAAAGTAAGGAAATGCCTTATTGGTTAGTTCTCGAACCATCGCGGCCCGGCGACAGCTTCGCCTCCAGCGAACGGATCTCTTTTTCTGAAAAAGCAGACATGTCGAGCACGCCGATGGCGATTTTACGCAGTTTGCTGATTTGTTCGCCATCCAGAACGGCAAGGTACTTATACAATTCCAGGTATTTCGAAACAGGAGCGATAGCCGTTGTCATAAACCAAGATTTGACCTGCAAGTAAACGAAAAGTGTAAAATTTTGACGTTAAGTTTTACACATGTTATTCAGTTTTTCCTTCGACTTCGGAATTTACGGTACGATCACCAGCCGTTTTCCGCCTAAATTATTACGTTTCCATGCTGTTGTAATGTCCGACAGCGGCACTTTTTCTATCTCCATATAAAATTTATTTTTAATAATTCCTTCCCACACACCGTTGATCTCGCGGGCAAGGTCTTCGTGTGAAACGTTTCCCACGCCCATCATTTCGAGGCCGGAGGTCCTGAATGCCGAGCCCGGAAGCGATATATGCGATCCCGCTTTTTCACCGATCTGTACATAACGTATTCTTTTCTTAGCAAAACCCACTTCCTTTGGGATGAATGTGCCGATTAAAACTTCAGTTGGATGTCCCCATAAAAAATCTATGACCACATCGTACCCCTGGCTTCCCGCGGCTCTGCTGAAGGCTGCCGAAAGTTCGGCATCCGCTTGCTGCAGATCGATCACCTCATCTGCGCCCAGGTCCGGCAATAACTTCAGTGAATTTTTATTTCTTCCTGTGCCAATCACGTTGCCGGCCCCAAGCATTTTAGCCACCTGCACGGCAATTCTGCCGGAAACACCCGTGGCGCCGTTGATCAACACCGTTTCTCCCTGCTGTAGTTTCGCCGAATATTTTAAAGGAAGAAGAGAAGTGAGTACAGATGGCGGGATGGCTGCTGCTAAAGCAGGATCAACACTATCGGGAACGGGCATGGCGAAGCCGGCTACCACCTTTTCCGCGAAAGCGCCGTAAGGTGGTTTCACGTTCCCAAATGCCACCAGCGTTCCATCTGTTTCCATTGTTCCTATGCCATCAGTGCCGATAATTGCGGGAAATGCAGGAAACAAACGCTTGCTCGCATAATGCGCGCCGGAAGTCGTTAGCTTGTCGAAATTTTCGAGCACGCATGCTTTTACGTCGATCAGTACATCATCATTTTCGGGTACCGGATCGGGGAACTCGCTATACCGCGGAATTTCACCAAAGCCGTTGATAACTGCTGCTTTCATTTCTGCAAATTCTTTTTTTCATCCGACATTCAAAACTACCTGCGGCGCACAAACGAAATGGCTATCGCGACAATTCACTGATTTGATAAAACCCTTTTTTGTCTTTTACCTTTTCCCGCACCATCTTTACTTTTTCGGGACTAATGGGCGGCGCCTGGTTGCCGAACGCGTTGCGCACATACGATAATACTGCAGCCATCTCTTCATCATTCAGCAACCCTTCGAAGGGCGTCATCGGAACCTGGCCATCATATTTTTTTCCGTTCACCTCCAGCGGCCCCTGCAAACCCTTCAACGCGATCTTGATCAACCTCTCTTCATCCTGCAATACATACCGGCTCTTCGCAAGCGGCGGAAATCCCGAATTGGTCAGCCCCTGCCCATTTGGCTGGTGGCAGGTGCCGCAGTATCCGTCTTTTTCATAAAGCTCCTTACCTTTTGCGTACACGGCTGCGTTTACACCGTTCAATTCGGCACTGCCAATCATCTCCTTTTTCTCTTCCACCCTGTGACCGTTAAGATGCGCCACCGCCGTTTCATGCGCATGCACCATCCATTCATCGAGCGGTTTCTTCGCTGCTTCGTTAAGGATCGCCAGGCCGTTGGTCTTATCGAGCCACGATGCCGCTGTTATGGCTTCCAGCCGAACGCGGCCGTGAACATCCTGTGCCGCCTGCATCAGCAAAGCCACCTGGTCTTTTACCTGGTGCCCGGTGTACCTGAGCACACGCACCGCGGCGGCTCTGGCTTTATAATTTTTTGCATGGAGCACCGTGCGCAGCAATGATTCATCCACCTTGTCGAGTCCCCACGTTACCCATAGCGCCTCGGTAAGGTGATGCTCATAGCGTGCGTCGTTTTTGTCGAGGTTCGCGACCCATACTTTTAATTTGCCTAACACCTCGTCTGCGTTGCGTCCGCGCAGTTCCCTGCGCGTTCTGTACCGCGAACGGTATTCGGGAAGCTTGAGATTATCAAGCAGTTCCTCGATCGTTGCACCGCTGATGTGCGCGGGTTTTACGAGCGGCCGCGAAGGATAGGTAATGCGGTAAATGCGGCCGTGCACGTGATCGCGAAGCGGATCCCGCGCGTTGTGCTGCATGTGCCCGATGAGGATGTTGTGCCAGTCCACGATATATAGCGACCCGTCGGGAGCGAACTCCATATCCACCGGCCTGAAGTTGCGGTCGTCGGATGTGAGCAGGTCCTGGCGGTGCCTGCTTTGATAACCCGTGCCGTCATCCTCAACGATGTGTTGTTTCGTTCCGAGAAAACCGATGGTGTTGTTGATGAGCATATCGCCCTGTACATTATCCGGGAAGTGGCGGCTGGATACGAACTCCAAACCAGATGTGGGGCGTACCTTATGCGCCTCCTCGATAAGATTGAAAGATTTATGCGTGGCCACACCATAGCGCGGCTTCACGGTGCCAGGCATCATCCACCTCACGTCGGGTCCCGACGTTTCAGCAAAAAAATGCTGTCCCCATTCATCGAAAGCGATGCCCCACGGATTGGGTATCGACAACTGCGCGGTGCGCTCGAGCCGATGGCGCTGTGGACTATACCGGTAAAATCCGCCATTCGTTCCGCGCACGGGTCCATAGGGCGTTTCAATGTTGGTGTGAAGAAAAACGCCTTCGCCCATGTAGATCGCACCCGATGGGTCGGAGGTATAGGCATGATGTGCGTGATGGGTATCATGATCATCAAAGCCGCTGAGCAGTATTTCTTTTTTATCAGCCCTGTCGTCGCCATCGGTATCGGTGTACAGCATAAAGTTGGTGCCCTGCGACACGTACACTCCTTCGGGAGCCAGTTCGAATCCCACAGGCAGGTGAAGGCTGTCTGCAAAAATGATTTGCCTGTCGGCCTTGCCATCGCTGTTCGTGTCTTCGAGGATGATGATCTTGTCGTTAGGTTTCGGATCGCCGGGCTTATAATGGGGATAGCTGGGCATCGTGGCCACCCACAGCCTTCCTTTGTTGTCGAACGTGAGCTGTACAGGGTTGGCAAGGTCAGTAAACTCTTCTTCCGAAGCGAACATCTCTATTTTGTATCCCGGCGCCACGTGCAATTTGCTGAGCGCTTCCTTGCCGTACAGGTAGCGCAGCGATCCGTTTTCTTTCGGGTTGTAGTTGGTTTTTACTTTCGGCACGGGAGTGGTCTTTGCATCGGCTGCGGCAACGTCCATCTTCTCGCCTTTTGCCGCGTGCCAAATCGCTTCATCGCGTATGGCTGTCATCTCCCTTATTTTTTTCAGTTCGGCGGGGTAATTGTCGGGGCCAAAGGGATTGTAGCGCCTTCCAAACACGTGTACGCCATTGGGAATTTTGTAGTCCCGGTGCCACATCCAGTTTTTTTCTTTAACGGCTGCGAGAATGAGTTGCCGGTGTTCTTCGGCAGGCGCCTTTGTTTCGCCGAACGTTTCATCGGCAAGCAATTTTGAGAATTTCGCGTATCCATCGGTGTTAAGCTGTGCGCCGTCGATCGTAAGCGGCTCTTCATCGCCGAACCATTTTTTTGTCGGAGTGAAGGCATCTATAAAGAGAACGTTGTTGTTGAGGGCAACTTCACTCATCGCTCTGGCGTACATCGAAAGGTGTTCATTCTCCTTTTTGCCGTTGGGGAGATCCATTTTTGCGGAAAGGTCCTCAAATGCGATCGGCGATACCAGTGCAAGCTGCGGCGCCGACACCCCGTTATATTTCTGGTGAAGGGTATATTTCACAAACGAGTCGAGCTCGGCTTTGAAGTTTTCGAGGCGCGCGGCTCCCTCAAATGATTCGTTGTAGCCGAAGAAAGCGATGATGATGTCGGCCTTGTGTTTGGTGAGCCATTCGTCGGGTGTTCCAAAATGTCCCTCGCTTCCCGAGTTTGTGGCCAGTTCTGTCTGGAACTTTTCAGCGCCCGGGAATGCCCAGGGGTTCATCCGGCCCGAATGAGGCCTGAATCCGGGTGTTTCGCCGCCGTCGCACATATTCCTGATGTATAGGGCGCTATCGGGGTACCTCACGTGCATTTCTGTTTCGAAGAAACCGTAGTTCATCATTCTCGAGCCCAAATTGTTGCCTATGAGAACGATGTGCGCGCCTTTGGTGAGTTTCAACCCGGGCTTTTTGCTGTCGCAACCAATGCAGAGCAGCAGCACGCTGATGCAGAAAAGAGATATCTTCATTTTGAATGGTGTGCTTTAGTTTTTACGTGTGGTCAATTTAACCAAATTATTGAGATGAGGCATGATGCCCGGACAGGCTGGTGTGACGAACGACTAAATTTTCGGCTAAATTTGTTTCAACAGGTATGGTAAAACGTTTAATTTGACTTCTGTTATCAGGAAAAACATAAAAAAACAACTGCTATGCTATCAAAAACTATGAAGGAAGCATTGAATCGCCAGGTACTGATGGAGGCGCAATCTTCACAGGCGTATTTGGCAATGGGAAGTTGGGCCGAAATACAGCCCGGGTTAAAGGGGGTAACGCAATTCTTTTTTCGCCACAGCGACGAAGAGCGCATGCACATGCTAAAGCTGATACACTACATTAACGAACGGGGCGGTTTTGCCGTGATTCCCGCATTGGAGCAGCCGGTGCTCACATTCGTGTCGCTTAAAAACGCTTTCGAAAAATTGTTTGAACATGAAGTAAAAGTGAGTGAAAGCATCAACAGTCTTGTAGATATAGCGTTGGCTGAAAAAGATTATGCCACGCATAATTTTTTGCAATGGTATGTAAACGAACAAATGGAAGAAGAAAGACTTGCCAGGGAATGTAACGATAAACTCGAATTAATTGGTGAAGACAAAAGTGGTTTATATCTTTTTGACCGCGATGTTATGACAATGGATTCAAAATAAGGGTGTCATCGCTTCAGGAAAGACGTGGGGTTTTTTACAAACCGTTCCTTGCACGATGCAGAACAAAATCCATACACTTGTCCTTTAAACGAGGCGGTATCGGCCGGGGACAAGGATAAAGGCATTTTGCAAACCAGGTCGATGGAACCAGCCAGCTTAACGCCGGAAAAGTCGGGCGTTGCCGGCGCATCCGCAATAGCGGGCCGTTGAATCTCCTCCGAAATATCGTCTGCAGTGGTAAGCGCGTAGTAAACGCTTTCGCTGCTTGTCCATGCCACTACAATTTTATTGCCGGCAAACGAACGGATCACCGGATAGCCTGCCATGGCTTTTCCGGTATAGATGTCATTTCCAAACACTCTCCCATGTTCAATTTTATTGAGGACAATTTTGCTGGAGGTATTGTTGTCCTCATGTATATTTTCGTCATACGCCAATACCTGTCCGCCATCGGCAAGCGGGCATAGCTGAACGAAGCGGCCGTGGCGGCTCACCAGTTGTTTATTAACCGCGGCTCCGTTCCCGTTCACCTCGGCATAATAAACGCCTTTTTGTCGACCGCCCGTGAACCATGCGGCATACACGGCGTTATCACTCACGGCAACCGAGGGGCCGTTATGCGGACAGCCGTTGATGGCCCAGCCATCATCGCTGAAAGGAGACGGCGGGGTGAACGTTTTTCCGATATCGGTGGAGAAGCTGACGGATATATCGCGGATGGAGTCGCTGATGATGTCGCGGTATGCCACGGCAATTTTCCCGTTTGTGCCGCTGCTGATGGCAGTCCGGCAGCACTGGCAGGCTGCGGAATCGATGATCAATTCATGTTCGAACTTGTTCTCCCGATTGGTTTTGGCAAACTTCACCGGCCTTGCACCGGCTTTTTCATCGAACGGTTCACCCAGCCAGCATGCCCCTATTTCGCCATCGCTCAGTCTCGCGATCGACGCAAAGGAATGGCTATTCTCGCGCGAGGTATCCGCGTGGACGCGAACGGGCTTTGTCCAGGATTTACCTTTATCGGCGGATACCAGGTAATATACGGCGCCTGCAAAAATGTTCCGCCCGGTTGGCGCGGAAGTTTCATACACGGCGATGATGGTGCCATCGCCTTTAATTGCAACTTTTGGCATGCCCTCTTCGTGCACGCTGGCATTCGGTTCGATAGGGATATTGATAGCGGACGCGAATTTTCCCGAGGCGGCATCAAAAAAAGATGCATAAAAATACTTTTTACCAGAATCCATTTCGCTCCAGGAAATGACAGGATTGTCTTTTTCGTCCGACGTTAAATACACAGATCCTGCCTTGCGCAGCGAATCGGAAATGCGCACAGCGTTCGGATGTGACTGTCTGCTTTTACCTGGAGAGCCGCAGGATGCCGCCAATAAAATAAGACCGATCGCAAAAAAATAATTTGTCATTTGGAGTTGTATTTCATTTTGATTCCGCCGTAAAAATTGACGCCTGCCGATGGATTGTAAAATTGCGGCGGTATGCCATTCGCGTCAGCATTGTATAAAAGCAGCGAACTGTAGTGCGTGTCGAAGGCATTGTTCACACCTGCGAAAACGTCAAAGCCTAATCGTTTCACAGTTTTTTTAAACCCGAGCTTTACATTGAGCAGGGAGTAAGCATCTGAAAAATAAGTGTTGGCATCATTCAGTGGAATTTTGTCGTAGTAATAAAACAGGGTATTGAAATAAAAGCCATACTTCGTATCAACATCAATGCCTGCCGTTAAGCTGTTGGGCACCACGCCGGTTACCCTGTTGCTGGAATGATCAACAGTAATTACAGAAGCTGCGTTCCAGTCAAAAGACTGCGTTTTATAATCCTGAAAGGTGTAGTTGTTATAGGTATAGCTTAGCCATGTTTTGAAGAACGAAAGAGGCTTTTCCGGGTCGTTCGCCACGATGTACGAAAGCATGGCTTCTATTCCCTTCTGGCTGGTTGATCCTGCATTTTTATAGGCGGTTGTGCCATTGGGGCGCACAGCCGGCACGATGGCATTCTTCAAATACATTTGATAGGCTGTAACATCGAAGTTCAGCTTGCTTTTGAATATATTTCCTCTTACTCCCAGCTCATAATTCACGCCGTCTTCGGGCTTGATATCTTTATTAAGGCTCCCGTCATAGTTATTGATCTCCCAAACCGGAGGAGGAGAATAGCCGTAGCTCACGCTGCCGTGCACGGCTGTCTTGTCGTTGATCTTCTTTACCAAACCTACACGCGGAGACGTCCTGGCCGGAAACTTCAGCATGCCGGAATAATTCACATGACCGGAATCTTTGAAAAGATCCAAAATGTCGTAAGACAAATTGGTATGGCTTGCTCCGATTGTCAGGAATATTTTTGCAGGCAAATCAAATTCTGCCTGCGCGAAGATCATTTTTGATGTTGATTCAACAATATCATTTTGATACAGCGCACCGGGTTCCGGCCAGGTGCCTGCCTCGTCATTGACGATCGTAAATGTATTTCCAAACTGATGCTGGTATTGATACTCACCGCCAACGCTGAACCGGCTTTTGATTTTACCGCCTGCAGGAGAAAAAACAAATTTTGTTCTTCCTCCATAACCCGATAAGC
>CBIGXK010000102.1:0-11219 GCA_966193805.1 uncultured bacterium
AAGGAATCTGGGTAGTAGATGACTTCGCCCACAACCCGGTAAAATGTGCAGCAGCGATCACCGCATGCCAACCCGTGTCGGGTAAAGTGGTGGCATGGTTTCAACCGCATGGCTACACACCCACAAAATTTCTTCGCAAAGAATTTGTAACTGAAATAGCCAACGCATTACGCGATCAGGACGAAATTTGGATGAGCGAAATATTCTATGCCGGGGGAACCACCACCAAAGATATTTCTTCACTCGACCTCATCAACGATATCAAGGCGTTGGGTAAAAATGCCTATTTCGTTGAAGACCGCCGCAACTTCCTCGAAGCAACACGACCCCATCTCACCGAAGGAACGACATTATTGCTGATGGGCGCTCGCGATCCATCGCTCGAACAGTTCAGCAGAAGCGTTTATGAACAGCTTTAACCCGCAAACAGAACATGGTCAATATCACCTAATGCGGCATTTACAGAAATTCATCTACCTTTATTTATTTCAAAATATTCCAAAAACACTTAACGGGTTCCATGAAAAATGCAGGCACAATCGTGTCACTCCGGCAAGAAGTTGAACATTTCCAAAAAGAGAAAGACATTCTGCTGGCGTTAAGCGACGACCTCACAAAGGTTCGCGATAAGAACGACCTTATCATCCTTTTCAAGCAACGCATCAAAGGGCTGTTTTACATCACCCATTCCATCGTTACCCTCATCGATTATAAAGATGAAACCTACGTACCCTTCCTGCTTGATAACGAGGGCTCCCCTATCCGTTCACACGACCGTTACGGGGAAATGGTCCATTCGCGCTTCCCATTGAACGAACCGTTTATCCAGGCCGTACTGCACGCAGATGAGCCCGTATCGTTTGTGCTTGAAGAAATAATGGACAACCCGGAAAGTCCTACTTTTCTCCGTGTCAACTACGAAAAGGGCGTGAGAGAAATTATGATGACGAAATTGATGAAAGAAGGAAAACCATTGGGCTTTATTCATACCTACACCGACGAACCGGGCGGATTCAGCAGTGAGTTTAGAAGCATCATGAAAGGTATCGCTCCGCAATTATCAAGCGCGGTATCGAACATTATCAAAAACGAAGAGATTCTAAAAAAGGAAAAAGAGAAATCCTTCCTTCTTGATTTCAGCAGCGAAATTGCAACGGTAAGAACAAAGGAAGAACTGGGCCGTGCCGTTCACACAGCGATAAATAAGTTAAACCAGAAAAGCGGTTACGTCATCCGCCGGATCAATGACGACAACGCTACAACCACACCCTATGTTTTCGACCTCGGCGTACGCAATGCCGATGAAAAGACCATAACTGCATTGCAAAACGCCAGGTATCCCATTCACGACGGCCTGCAGGATCGCGTACTGAACAGCCCTATCCCGCTATTGCTAAATGTAAACCGCGAAATACAGCGCGGCATCACTGCATCTTATTTGCTCCACTGGAAAACGATGGGGTTCAAAAACTTTGTGGCAATTCGCCTGCGTAACGGCGAAACGAACCTGGGCATCCTCCTGTTGGAAATCGAAGATATCAATGTACAACTGCTCCAGGGTATTTGCGCGCAAGTATCCATCGCACTTGCCAATATTATGGCCAACGAACAGATCAGTAAAAAACAGGAGGAACAAGCCTTCCTGCTGGAGTTCAGTAATGATGTGTCGCAGGTGAGAACGAAAATGGACCTGCAGGAGGCCATTTTCAAGGTGCTGGATAAAACCATGCACACACAGCTCGCCATGATCCGCGTGGTGGATGAAGATGGTTACCACATGACGGCATTTATGTTTAACAGTGCATTGTTTGAAAAAGCAAACATTGATTTCAACAAAATGGCGACGGAACGCATTACCGTTGAGGAGACTTACACGTCGCAGGTACTGGCCAGCAAAGACGGCCTGGTGTTCAATATAGCGGAAGAACTAAAAAGTGGAACTGCCTACAGCAAACTGTGGAAATCCAGCGGCTTAAAAAACGTATACGCGTTGCCGTTACGGGTGGGTAACAAAAACATCGGCACCATCTGGCTGCTGGCCAACCGGCTGAGCAGAATAATGCTAAAAGGAATATGCGCGCAAATATCCGTTGCCATTGCCAATATTCAGGCCAACGAAAAACTGCTCGACTATAAAAAGCAACTGGAAGTAGAAAACGATTACCTGAAAGAGCAAATCCAAACCATTTATAATTTTTCAGAAATCGTTGGCAGCGGTGACCAGATGCAGAAAGTATACCGGCTGATGTCGCTGGTGGCAGATGCGAATACTACCGTGTTGGTATTAGGCGAAACCGGCACCGGTAAAGAGTTAATCGCGAGAGCGCTTCACAATGCTTCGCCGCGCAAAGACAAGCTGATGGTAAAAGTGAACTGCGCAGCGCTGCCCGCAAATTTGATCGAAAGCGAATTGTTTGGCCATGAAAGAGGCGCTTTTACCGGTGCCATCGACAGGCGCATCGGCAAATTCGAACTGGCGAATAACAGTACGCTTTTTCTCGATGAAATTGGTGAGCTGCCGCTCGAAGCCCAATCCAAATTGTTGCGTGTGGTGCAGGAACGTGAATTGGAACGCGTGGGAGGAAAGCAAACCATCAAGGTAGACGTGCGGTTAATTGCGGCCACCAACCGCAACCTGGAAGAAGAAGTAAAGGCCGGCCGCTTTCGCGCAGATCTTTATTTTCGGTTGAATGTATTTCCCATCAGCCTGCCTCCGCTGCGCGACCGGTCGGAAGATATTGAACCATTAACCCATTTTTTCGTTCAGAAATACAGCAGGAACACCGGCCGCAAGATCAGGAAAGTAGCACCGAGGGCCATTCAGCAATTACGCAGCTACACCTGGCCGGGCAATGTAAGAGAGCTGGAGCATTTAATTGAACGCAGCATATTGCTGACAACCGACGGCACCCTCGATGATATTTACATACCACAGCATGCCGATACGGAAAAACAAGAAGAAGCATTCCTTTTAAACCGTTCGCTCGAAGAAATTGAACGCAGCTATATTATCCAAACATTGAAACGTTGTGCCGGCAAAATTTCTGGCACCGGCAGCGCCGCCGAGGTGTTGAAAATACCAGGCAATACATTACACTCTAAAATAAAAAAATTAGGCATCAGCAAGAGTGACTACTTCGGCTGATGTTTTTAGTCTCCCTCTATATAGTGAATGATGTCGTGCTTTCACGAAATACAGTGAAAAATCAACTACAACATCCCTTCATATCGTTGATCATCAATAAGTTGAGCAATTGGCACCCGATTCGCCCTTTAAAGGCAATCAACACAAAATCAAATATGAAAATTGTAGTCATCGGAGGTACAGGCCTCATCGGAGCGAAAGTAGTTGCACAACTTCGTCAGCGCGGACACAAGGTTATTGCGGCCTCTCCTGCAACCGGTATTAACACCATCACCGGCGAAGGACTGGCTGAAGCCATGAACGATACCGACATCGTGATTGACCTCGCTAATTCGCCATCGTTCGAAGAAAAAGCAGTGATGGAATTTTTCGAGACAGCGGGCCGTAATTTGCTGGCATCGGAAATCAACGCGGGCATAAAACATCATGTTGCGCTTTCCATCGTTGGTGTCGACATCATGCAAAATATCGCCTACATGCGCGCGAAGAAGGCGCAGGAAGACCTGATAAAAAAATCAGGCGTGCCTTACACGATTGTGAGGAGCACACAATTCCTCGAGTTTCTTGCAGGCATCGCCAACCAGGCAACGGAAGGAAACGAGGTACATCTTTCGAATGTTCAATTTCAACCGATTGCCGCAGACGATGTCGCATCTTTTGTGGCCAGGTATGCACTGTCCGCTCCTGTAAATGGTGTGGTAGAAATTGCCGGGCCGGAACGTTTCGAAATGTATGAAATTGTTGAACGCTACCTAAAGCTAACCAACGACACGCGGAAAGTGGTGTCGAATGATAAGCCGGAGTATTTTGGCGGGAAAGTTACGCATACAGCCCTGGTGCCGGCGGGCAAAGCATCTCTCGGAGCGATCGACTTTGAAAAATGGATGAACGACTCATCGCAGAAGGCATAGACGCCAGGAAGACGTTGCAGAAAATAATTCTATCAATCAAAAACCAACAACGATGAAAAATTTTTGTTCAGCCGTGGAGGCTCTGTCGGATATGAAGAATAGAGGTTACGAAGTCGATTTTGCCACGACTTCTTTCTGCCTGTATTGCGGCGACCTCGATATAAGGCTTGACCCGGACGACTTTCACATAGATGAAGTGTACCGTTTTGAAGATACGTCGGGCGACGACAACTCGTTCGTATATGCCATCACTTCAAAGACAGGAGTAAAGGGCACTTTGGTTGATGCGCGTGGCGGTTGTTCGGTAGACGCAAATTCTGCAATGGCCTGCAAGCTGAACAGCTACTATCTAAACAGAGATGTGCCTTCGGCTCAATGAGGCATATTGATCCGATACCGAACTGTGCTTGTATCGGAAACGAACACCATTACAGTCGCTTCAACTTTAAACTAACCTGATTATCAGAACCCTATAAAAAGGGAATCGGTTTTGGGTAAACAGTTACCTGCAAAACCATCGCCCAACATGTTTAAAAGTTACCTGGTAGTCGCCTGGAGAAATTTATTGAGAAACAGGACGTTCTCCGTTATCAACATCACCGGCCTGGCCGTGGGGCTGGCTTGTTTCGTGCTGATCGCCTTGTATGTGCTGGACGAACTGAGCTTTGACCGCTATTACGATAAAGCCGGAAATATCTACCGCATCAACATGGATGCCCGCTGGGGCGGCCAGGACCTTCGGAGTGCCGAGACGTCGGATATGATGGGGCCGCTCCTCAAAAAGGATTACCCGGAGATAAAAGATTTTACGCGTATCTATCACCACAGCGGCGACACAAAACTGATCCGCAAGGGAAATGAACACATCACCGAAACGCGGGCCGCTTATGTGGATTCCACATTCTTCAACGTGTTTAATTTTCCAGCAGTGGAGGGTAATACGCATAGTGCATTGAATGACGCGCACACGGTAGTGATGACGGCATCAACCGCTGCGCGTTATTTTGGATCGGCACACGATGCTGTCGGCAAGATGCTCGCAGTGCAGGAAGGCGGCAAAGAGGTGCCCTATAAAGTGACTGCTGTTATCGGGGATATTCGGGATAATACACATTTCCATTTCGACCTGCTTTTCTCGATGAGGAGTTTAAACTATTCGTGGGGACAAATAGGCAACATCAATTTTCACACTTACCTCGCGCTTCAACCCGGCACCGGTCAACAGGCATTTGAGAAAAAATTTCCGGAGTACATCAGGAATTATCTTATTCCGGCATTGAAAGAATTTCAAATTTATAGTTTGGAAGACTTTGAAAGATCGGGAAACCGGGTTCAGTTTTCGCTCATGCCCGTTACACGCATTCATCTGTATTCCGACAGGCAGGGAGGTGAAGAATTAAGTCCGCCGGGCAATGTACAGTATGTAATTATTTTTTCAGCGGTCGCGCTATTCATTTTGCTTATCGCCTGTATCAATTTCATCAACCTCACCACCGCGCGATCCGCTGGCAGGGCGCGCGAAGTGGGCATCCGCAAAGTGCTGGGCACCGAACGCAGGAAGCTGGTGCTGCAGTTTCTCGTGGAATCGGGTGTAATGGTGTTCGTGTCGTTATTGATCGGCATCGCCATCGCCGCATTAGCATTGCCGGTTTTCAATTCGTTGTCGGGCAAAACGATGATCTTTGCGAGTTTCTTCTCGCCGGTCATCCTTCCGCTGCTGATTGCGTTGCCCGTTGTTGTGGGCCTTCTCGCCGGAAGTTATCCAGCCTTTTTTCTTTCCGGGTTTAAACCGATCGAAGTGTTGAAAGGACGGTTGAAGATGGGTGCCGGCAGCGGACGTCTTCGCAGCGCACTCGTTGTGTTCCAGTTTACGACTTCTATTGTGCTGATCATAGCAACGATGGTTGTGTACAGGCAACTGCATTATATTCAAACCCGCGATCTCGGGTTCAACAAGGAGCAGGTATTGATCGTGGATGGTGCAGATGCATTGGGCAACAATGCCGAAGTGTTCAAAAGAGAAGTGGCACAACTGCGGGGGGTGAAGGGAGGAACGCTCAGTTCTTATCTGCCCGTGTCGAAATCGTCGCGTAACGCGTACAACATTTTTAAGACGCCGGTGCAGTCTCCATCCAATAGTTTTAATATTCAAACGTGGGCGATAGATGACGGGTACATTCCTACCATCGGTATTCAGTTACTGAAAGGAAGGAATTTTTCGCCCGATTTCAAGACTGATTCTTCTGCCGTGATCATTAATGAAACCGCAGCGAAGATTTTGGGATATGACGATCCGATTGGGAAAAATATATACACCTTCAATGATGCCGGTCTGCCGACTGCTTACCCGATTGTGGGTGTGGTAAAGAATTTCAATTTCGAAAATTTACATCATGAGGTGCGTCCGCTCATGTTCACTTTGCAGAGAAGCACGGGCCTTGCTTCATTTAAAGTGAATACTGCGGAGATTGGTTCCGTAATTGATGAGGTGAAAAACAAGTGGACCGTCATGGCGCCGGGTGTACCTTTCAGCTACAGGTTTCTCGATGATTCTTTTAACGAGATGTACCAGGCCGAGCAACGTGTTGGAAAGATTGCGATGATCTTTTCGCTGCTCGCGATATTGATTTCGTGCCTCGGTATTTTTGGATTGGCAACTTTTATTGCAGAGCAAAGAATTAAGGAGATAGGCATCCGCAAGGTGCTGGGTGCGAGTGCGCGCGGCATTGTGGGTTTGCTTTCGGCAGATTTTATGAAGCTCGTGGTTGTAGCGTTTGTTATTGCGGCGCCGTTGGCGTGGTGGATGATGAATAAATGGCTGCAGGATTTTGTGTATCGTGTGGATTTCAGTTGGTGGATATTTGTTGTGGCGGGTGCGGCTGCTTTGCTGATTGCGTTGCTTACGGTAAGTTACCAGGCGGTGCGCGCCGCAATGGCGAACCCGGTGAAGAGTTTGAGGACGGAGTGAGGTTGTTGCCCTTCGGGCAAAAGTTAAGAGTTAAAACCATTGCCGATTGTCCACCCCCGGCGCTTCGCGCCACCCCCGCCAGCGGGGGAAATTGATGCGACTTGCTTTCCCCCTCCGGAGGGGTGGTCCCGACGAAGGAGGCACCGGAGGAGGCCCCGCCAGCGGGGGAAATTGATGCGACTTGCTTTCCCCCTCCGGAGGGGGTGGTCCCGACGAAGGAGGGACCGGGGGAGGACTCGGAGCCGGCGGGGGATACCATTGCCTATTGCCTATTGCCCACTGCCTACTGCCTACTGCCTATTGCCCACTCCCGCCCCCTCTCACTCCACCGACTCCACCCTTACGAACGTGTGATATTCGCCCATGTAAAGCCGTATCGAGCCTCCGGAGCCGGCCCGAAACTCGACCCAGTCCCCAGCATTCAAACTAATAATAGCCGACGTAGAACTTGATACATCGTTAGAACCGGAAGGCTGCGATACCGATACGATGCCGCATATTATGCTTCCGTTTTTATACGCGTAAATTCTCGGGTTAATCGTTGAGATAGCATTAAAATATCCATTGATGGTTACCCTGTATTTCCCTGAAAACGGCGCCACCCACCTCATGTTCGTATTATCCCAACCGTACGCCGGTCCATACAGCGCTTTTACATTGTCAGCTTTTGTGATATTCAACGCCGTGAGCTTTGCATTGGCAGGGTAATCAACGTTGCTCCCCGATCCATGTATCTCAGAATAAACCACCACCGCACCCGTTTGCCACGAAGCGTTTCCCGCCGCATCAGAAACCAGCACCTTGCCCGAGGCGGCACCAGTGGGTAATTTAAGGCCCGTGGCAGTGCCGCCCGTTCCACTTACCTCGAGGTTGTTACCAGGGCTGGCAGTACCAATCCCTACACGGTTATTGTTCGCATCAACATTCAGGGTGGTGCCATCCACTGTAAAATGACTGGTACCGCTAGTGGCGGTGCTCGTGAAGTTCAATGTATTGTTGCCCTGACTCACCGTGCGGTTTGCCGTAAGGCTGCCGTCAGCATTATACAGATTATCTGTCTTTGCCTGCATCCAGGCACTGCCCATCCACACATATACCCCGGCAGGTGAAAGTCCGCCGGTACCTGTGTTCCACACCAACGTACCCACAGCCGCAGACGAAATATTAATAGTGCTGTTATCGGTACTGCTGGTAAGGGCCACTGCTGCCAGCTTCAGCCCGGCGCGTTGCCCCTTAGTTTCCAATTCGAGCAACTGGCCGTTACCAATTGTTGTGGGATTATCACCTGTTTTCAGTTGCGCATGCATCGTTTGGCCCATCATGGTCAGCGCCAAAAAAATGGCAAGCGCTTTTATTGAATATTGTTTTTGCGTTTGTGGTTGCATGGAAAACGCTTTACTTTTTAATGATTTTTTGTATTTCGTACAAGCTTCGCCCCTTCTCATCAACAACCGACAGCAGGTAAGTACCGGCGATAAAAGCACCAGTGGCTATGCTTGCACTGTTGTATCCTTCAGCAAGCTCAATGTTTCTGCTAAGCAGCACCTGACCCGCAGCGTTTCGGAGCAACAACGTTGCTTTGCCCTCGCGATGTGTGAACAGTTGAACCTGGAGTGTACCTGATCCCGAGATGACCGGGTTAGGAAACACTTTCAGAAACTCACCCTGCATGCAATTGCTGGTGACAGCAACGATCGGACTGTACTTCACTACGCCATCTCTGTCTGCCATCAGCAGCCGGTATTGCACGGCTCGTTCATTTTGGTTCACATTATACTTGTACACTTTACCTGCACCGTTACCTTGCGCCGCAATATTGGTGAGCTGTTGCCAGTGAGTGCCATCAGTCGTAAACTCTACGGTAAAATGGCTGGTGTTTTGCTCATCCGCCGTTTTCCAGGTCAGGTCGGCGGAACAGCCATTTATTTTCCCGGTAAAACTTTCAAGCGTGAGGGGAAGTATCGTACTTAATGAACCGATGGCAAGCGCGCTAATGCCTGCTTGCCATGTGCCGGATAATGATGAATTTTCAGTATTGCCATCGGCCCAGTTACCCGAGAAAGTGCCTTCTCCCGAAGCGCCACTCATGTTAATCCATTTTGAGCCATCCCAGCCTACCAATATTAAACCGGAAGCAAGCGCATAAGCTGTTACATCCGGAATGCTGACACTGATGTTCATGTTGGAAGCGGTGCCGGAAAGATTTTGCCAATCCCAAAAGCCCTGCGGCAATACCGATATTACGTCGGCATCTTTGCTGTTACGATCATGAGTGGAACCATCAGTAGGATCGGTAGTGGTACCGGGATCGCCGCTAAACCAGGCTGTGGCAAATGCTGTATTATTAGGGATGGTACCGGAAAGGGTAACACTACGGTAGTCGCTGGCCTGTCCAACGGGAAAGACAAAGCTTGTAGCCGAAGCAGAAGCGCCACGATAATATTTTACATATCCATCTATGAGAAAGCCGGTGCCATCGGAAGCACCGCTAAAAGCAGCGTCGGCAGTGGCGCTGAAGTATCCCGGCGCACTGCTGCGGTCGGTCGACCATACGGCGGCGGCCTCCGTGTTGAGTGCAAGCTGACCGAACACACTTACTTCACCATCGGCAAATACATGTATGCCTTGCGCTAAGCAGGGGTCCGGCAGCATAAGCCGGACGACGAGAACTAACATTAAAGCAGTTAGGCGGTTAGGGCATTGGACCATGCACATGGGTATTTATCCACAGCACAGGAACGGACGCACCCGGCGCATATTGCGGCCAGGTAATTAAATTGACTATTGATAAATAATTACGCTTAGCGGGCGGTTCAGGGGGTTCAATGCAAATAAAAAGGCAATGGGGATGCCATTGCCTTTTATCATCTTTCACAAGGTGGTATTTCAGCTACATCAAATCAAACCTGTCGAGGTTCATCACCTTGTCCCACGCTGCCACAAAATCTTTTACAAATTTTTGCTTTCCATCTGCGCTTCCGTATACTTCGGCAACAGCTCTCAGCTCTGCGTTCGAACCAAATACTAAATCGGCGCGAGTGGCCGTCCATGTGGGTTTGCCTGTTGCACGGGCATAGCCCTGGAACAGTTCCCTGTCTTCGGTAGCAGGCTTCCAGGCAGTGCCCATATCAAGCAGGTTCACATAGAAATCATTGGTCAATACGCCGGGACGTTCAGTGAAAACACCATGAGCAGAACCATCAAAGTTCGTATTCAATACACGCAGCCCTCCTACCAATGCCGTGAGCTCGGGAGCGGTCAAGGTTAGCAATTGCGCCTTATCGACCAGCAATGCCTCTGTAGCCACTGTGTTCTTCGCCTGGCGATAATTGCGGAAGCCATCGGCAACCGGTTCCAGCAACGCCATGGATTCCACATCTGTCTTTTCCTGCGAAGCATCCATGCGGCCCGGTGTAAAGGGGACAGTAATATCATGGCCGGCATCTTTCGCTGCTTTTTCAACCGCTGCACATCCCGCCAATACAATTAAGTCGGCGAGCGATATTTTCTTACCACCCTTCTGCGTATCATTAAATGCCTTTTGAATGCCTTCCAAAACATCCAGCACTTTTGAAAGTTGGGAAGGATTGTTTACATACCAATCCTTTTGCGGCGCCAGGCGAATGCGTGCGCCGTTGGCGCCACCACGCTTATCAGAATTCCGGAAGGTAGAGGCAGATGCCCATGCAGTGGACACCAGTTGCGACACGGTAAGCCCCGATCCGAGGATCTTTGCCTTCAACGCAGTAACATCTTTTTCATTCACCAAAGGATGATCCACAGCCGGAATAGGATCCTGCCAGATCAATTCTTCAGCGGGAGCGTCGGGACCTAAATAACGTGAACGCGGACCCATGTCGCGATGCGTTAACTTGAACCATGCACGTGCGAATGCATCCGCAAACGCATCCTGATCTTCCAGGAAACGCCGCGAAATCTTTTCATAAACCGGATCAACCCTCAGCGACAAATCCGTTGTGAGCATAGTGGGAAGCTGCCGTTTTCCGGAATCGAAAGCATGAGGTATAATTTCTCCGGCATCCTTCGCCACCCATTGATGTGCGCCTGCCGGGCTCTTCGAAAGCTCCCACTCGAAGCCAAAAAGATTTTCGAAAAAGTTATAGCTCCATTGCGTGGGCGATTTTGTCCAGGTAACTTCCAATCCGCTGGTAATCGTGTCGGCGCCTTTGCCCGA
>CBIGXK010000103.1:0-11162 GCA_966193805.1 uncultured bacterium
CAATTTTGTAATTAAACACCATGATGCGATGCTTGTCGAGGAACAGCGCAAATTCGTCGAGTTTTTCAACAAGGTGGGGAATGAGTGAAAGCCCTTCTTTAAATGTACCACGCATGAAATGCCGGTTGATTTTTGCCTGCTGGATATATACAAATGCCTGCACGCGAAAGTTGTCGTGGTGTTGAACGATGTGAGAAGGCGCAAACTTTTCAAACTCTTCGAGCACCACGTCGAGCTGCTGGTGATTGCGGAGGTCGAAGTGCGCATTCATGAGGTTGTGCATGCCCTTGATGTAGTGACCGGTTTCTACATTGATCATTTCCGGATGATCCCGGAACAGGTCAACCCATTTTTTTGCATAGCGATAGTATTGAAGGAAGTCTTGCCTGATAAAGGCGTACCAGCCGTAGCTCTGGTAGAGGTACATACGTTCGTAGAACCCTGTTTGCCGGTAGGCGTTGGGAGGAAGATGTTCCTTAAAGAATTGCTTCACACCCGCCTCATCCTTCTCGTTTCGCGCATGGCCGTATTTGATGTACCAACTGTACATCTGAAGGGCCAGGTTAGACATTTGGGAGATCATCTTTCGCCGGTCGTGCACCTCGATGGCTTCGACCGCGAGGTGGTCGGCCTTGTCGAGCAGGCTGTGGGTGATGTGAAGCGTTTCAATTTTCTTTTCCATGGATATCACCTGGATGAGGATCGTATCCTGGTGGTAGACAATGGCCGCTTCTTTCACCTTATCCAGGATCTTCAGGCTTTGGAGATAAAGTCCCTTATAGTAGAGAATGCGCGCATAGTCGAGCTGTTCATTCAGTTCCAGGTCGAGGTTCTCCGTGCGCTTTTGCAGGCGGAGGCTGGCCAGCACCTGGCGATAGAGATGCGTTTTAAGGTTGGATAGCTGAGGCTTTTCGGTGCCGGGAAGCTTTTTGAGAAGAAGTTTCTCATCGTATTCGTGCATCCGGTCGAGGGCATCGAAAAGCTGGACGATTTTGAGCGTTTCTTTCGAAGAGTTTCTTTTGATATAGAGCTTAAAATGTCTTTTTTCTGATTTTTCCAGCGAGTGGATCAACTGAAATAATATGTCGGAATATCGGCTGGACATAATGTTAAAATTCGCAGCAAAGCTACGATTGACGCGCATTTCATCAATGCCGCAGTGTTTTTGACATCATGATATGTGCGAATAGTTGATTGAATTGGCACAATTATGCGTGATATATTTGTGTCAGAGAATGAGATTGATCAAATGGCAGGCAATCGTGAAGCAAGGAATCGAAGAGGCTCATTTCAATAGTAAGCTGTGACACTCAGCACGAAACATACTATGTAACTTTTTCATATGGCAAGCAATCGTTAGAGGCCGTCCTATTCTTAGGAGGGCTTTTTTTGTGCCGTGAAGATAACGTTTTAATAATGCGGACGAAAAAAAGTTAAAACTTAAAAGTTAAAACCCTCTCCCGTCTTCCGTCTCCCGTCTCCCATTTGCCCCTGTCCATTGCCCTTTGTTTCGCATTTTTCCGTATTTTTGCGGCCGGCAGGTCTTACACGACCAGCTCCTGCTGAACTCCCCCAGGATCGGAAGATAGCAAGGGTAGGCGGTTGTAGCGGTGCGATGTAAGTAATCTGCCGATTTTTATTTTAAACCACCTTCTGATGAAGTTCTTTATAGATACTGCAAATATTGCACAGATAACTGAGGCCCACGATCTTGGGATACTCGACGGGGTTACTACCAACCCCACCCTTATGGCCAAAGAGGGCATCAAAAGTGAAGAAGCCGTTATTCAGCATTATAAGAAGATTTGTGAACTGGTTGATGGCGACGTAAGCGCTGAAGTGATCGCTACAAAATTTGACGAAATCGTGGAGGAAGGTAAAAAACTTGCCGCCATCCATCCGAATATCGTTGTAAAAGTACCCATGATCAAAGACGGGGTTAAGGCGCCCACATGGTTTTCCGACAACGGTATCAAATCAAATTGCACGCTCGTCTTTTCCGCCGGGCAGGCGATATTAGCCGCAAAAGCCGGCGCTACCTACGTTTCGCCGTTTATCGGCCGTATCGACGATAGCAGTTGGGACGGTGTTGAGCTGATTTCGCAGATCGCCCATATCTACCAGGTGCAGGGATACAAAACAGAAATACTTGCTGCTTCGATCAGAAGCGCGCTGCACATCGTAAAATGCGCCGAAGCGGGCGCAGACGTGTGCACCTGCCCTCTAGAGCCGATCCTCGGCCTTTTGAAGCATCCGCTTACCGACGTAGGACTGGCTAAGTTCCTCGACGACGCCCAAAAGATGAAGGCGGCAATGCAGAAGACGGTGTTGAGTTGAGCCGGAAGTGATTAGCTGCCTATTGCCGACTTGCCGTCCACCCCTTCGGGCAAAACTTAAAAGTTAAAAGTTAAAACTTAAAACTTTCTTACGTTTCCCCATTGCCTATTGCCCACTGCCCACTACCTATTCCTATCTCTTTCTCCGCTTCTTCCTGCTGTCCGGCTTATCCCGCGCAGGTGTGCCCATCACTTCTTCCATTGTGGGGAGGCGCTCGTTTTCTTCGTATTTTTTGATGTAGATGTCCCGCTGCTGAACCATCTTCGGATTCCTGATGACACTGGCCGTCACCGTCACTTTCTCATCTGCAAAAGAACTGTCGATATACAGGCTGTTGCCGTTGAACTTACCGCCGGTGGTGGTGAATTTGATTTCTTTCGTGCTTAACGGCAGATAGCTGCTGTCGCTGAAATGCCCAACGACATTAATATAATTGTAAGTGCCCTTCTTCAGGCTGTCTGTGTACAGGTTGAAGAAAATGCTGTCCAGCGCCTGCGCACTGATGCGTTGGGAGAAGCAGATGAGCAATATGACGGAACAAATGGCTTTCACGATGCAATCTAGACATTTAAAGGTAGCAAGCGGTTGTCTCCGTCGCCAAAAAAAAGCGACATGCGGCAAAAAAATTTTTGTTAAACCCGATTTGCTGTTATTTTTGCGCGACAATTATGGAATACACAATGCATAACCATCATCACCATACTTCCCCTCACGGGTAGG
Source organism: uncultured bacterium (assembly GCA_966193805.1). GTDB lineage: Bacteria > Bacteroidota > Bacteroidia > Chitinophagales > Chitinophagaceae > Flavitalea. The sequence goes on from CBIGXK010000103.1 coordinate 3,058, forward strand.
CCGGTGTTTGTTTGTGCATAACACATATTTTAAGGGCTTACTCAGGTAAGCCCTTATTTTTTATACAAATAAACAAAACTGATGACACGCACCGCATTAAAGATCGCTATTCAGAAGTCTGGCCGCCTCCACGATGAGTCGGTAAGGCTGTTAAAAGATTGCGGCATTGACATGAAGAATGGAGTGAACAAGCTGAAGACCGAGGCTGAAAATTTTCCGCTCGAAGTTTACTTCCTTCGCGATGACGATATTCCGCAGTATGTGGAGGACCAGGTGGCCGATATTGGTATTGTTGGGGAGAACGTGGTTTATGAAAAGAACCGGCAGGTGGGTATTGTGGAGAAACTGGGATTCGGGAAATGCCGGCTGTCGGTCGCCGTTAGCAGAGCCGAAAATTATACCAGCCTGAAATTTCTGCACGGCAAGAAAATCGCGACCAGCTATCCTCAAATTGTCGGTAATTTTCTTCATGAACATCAGATTAATGCAGAAATACATGAGATCAGCGGGTCGGTCGAAATTGCGCCGGGTATCGGACTGGCAGATGCGATTGTTGACCTCGTTAGCAGTGGCTCGACATTATTCGCCAATGGCCTGAAGGAAGTCGAAACGATCCTGCGGTCGGAAGCGGTGTTGATCAGAAGCAACGCGCTAACCGAAGAGCAGGCCGCGCTGCTTGAAAAATTGTTGTTTCGTATTCGTTCCGTAAAAAAGGCAAAGAACAACAAATATGTGCTGTTGAATGCTCCCAATGAAAACCTGCAAACTATTATCGGGTTATTGCCGGGCATGAAGAGCCCCACGGTGCTGCCGTTGGCCGAACCCGGCTGGAGCAGTGTACACAGTGTGTTAAGCGAAAACCAGTTTTGGGATATTATAGAGAAATTGAAAGATGCCGGTGCGCAGGGAATATTGGTGGTGCCGATTGAGAAGATGATTGTTTAAGGTAGTGGAGAGTGGGAAACATTTACCGTTTGCCGATACAAAAACCTAACACAAGAACAACAATGAAGCTCTACAACAATCCGCCGAAGAACACCTGGACAGAGTTGTTGAAACGACCCGTTGCCGACACCAGTTACCTGGAGGAAACGGTAGGCCGCATTCTCGAAGACGTCAAAAAAAATGGGGACGCTGCCTTAAGAAAATACACGGAGCAATTCGACAAAGCAAAGCTGGACAACTTTGCCGTGTCTGACCAGGAAATACACTTCGCACTTAACCAGGTGAATACCGAGTTGTTCGAGGCTATCAAAACTGCCGCTTCCAACATCACTGCCTTTCACAAGAAGCAGGTGACGCCGGTGGAAAAAATCGAAACGATGCCGGGTGTTACCTGCTGGAGAAAAAATGTGGCGATAGAAAAAGTGGGACTGTACATTCCGGGTGGCAGCGCACCTTTATTTTCGACGGTGCTTATGCTGGCCATTCCCGCATTGGTGGCGGGTTGCCGCGAAATCGTGATCTGTACGCCACCCTCTTTTGAAGGAAAGATCCATCCGGCTATCATTGCATCTGCCGCATACCTCGGGGTAAACAGAATCTATAAAGTAGGCGGCGTGCAGGCCATCGCGGCTTTAACGTTCGGAACGGACACCATACCAAAGGTGAACAAAATATTCGGTCCCGGTAACCAGTACGTGACCACCGCCAAGCAGATGGTGCAGAAGTATGGGATGGCCATCGACATGCCCGCCGGTCCGAGCGAAGTGGCCGTGTATGCAGATGCATCGGCCAATGCCGACTTTGTTGCCGCTGATTTGCTGTCGCAGGCAGAGCACGGTGCCGACAGCCAGGTAATGTTTGTCACCACCAATCAGCAACTGGTGGGACAGGTGAGCAAAAGCCTGGAGGTGCAATTGGAAACATTGCCACGAAAGGACCTGGCGGAAAAGTCGCTGGCGTCGAGCAAAACAATACTGTTGAATTCGGAAGAAGAAGCGATGGAACTGATCAATGAATATGCACCGGAGCACCTTATACTGGCTTGCGAAAATGCGGATACCCTGGCAGACGAAGTGGTGAACGCAGGGTCGGTTTTTTTGGGCCACTTCTCGCCCGAAAGTGTGGGCGATTATGCCAGCGGAACCAATCATACCTTGCCAACTAACGGGTATGCGTCAGCGTACAGTGGCGTAAGTGTGGATAGCTTTGTGAAAAAGATCACGTTTCAACGGTTGACGGAGCAGGGGTTGAATAATATCGGTGACGTTGTTTCGATAATGGCCGAGGGAGAAGGGCTGCGGGCGCATGCCCAGGCGGTGAGGGTGAGGAGGGGAGCGGAGTAGGCAATGGGCGATAGGCAATAGGCAATAGGCAATGGGCAATGGGCAAACCAGAAGAATATGTGGACAAACGGTTTGTTTGTATTACGATGCTTATAACAAACAATTTAATTAAATGAAACAACTATTTATTGCCCTTTCACCTTTGCCCTTTGCCGATTGCAGTTATGACCTGAAAAATTAAACCAAACTATGTTTAATCTCAACGAGCTCGTAAGAGAAAATATTAAACGCCTCACACCTTACTCATCGGCGCGTGATGAATTCAAAGGTGAGGCCAGCACGTTCCTCGACGCCAACGAAAACAGCTTCGGCTCGCCGCTAACACATTGGTATAACCGCTATCCCGACCCCCTGCAACTTAAAGTGAAGGAGCGGCTGTCGGCCGTAAAAGGCATTGCTTCTTCCAATATTTTTCTCGGCAACGGCAGCGACGAATGCATCGACCTGCTGATACGCGCGTTCTGCGAACCCGCAGTGGATAATATTGTTATTTGTCCGCCTACTTACGGCATGTACGAAGTGAGCGCGAATATCAACGACGTTCCGGTAAAAAAAGTTCCCCTCACTCCCGACTTCCAACTGAACCTCGAAGCGCTGGCCAATGCCATCGATGGCAACACCAAACTCATCTTCCTTTGCTCACCCAATAACCCTACGGGCAATTCCCTGCACAGGGACGATGTGGAGGCGCTATTGAATAATTACTTCGGCCTGGTGGTTATTGATGAGGCCTATATCAATTTTTCAAAATTCAAATCCTTTACACGCGAACTGCCGGAGTACCCCAACCTGGTGGTGATGCAGACGCTGTCAAAAGCCTGGGGTCTCGCCGCACTGAGAATAGGTATGGCTTTTGCTTCTGAACAGATCATCGGGATACTGAACAAGATTAAACCTCCCTATAATATTAACCAGGCATCGCAGGAACTGGCGCTCGAGGCACTGAATAACGTGCAGGAAGTGAACGATATGATACGCGAGATTGTGAATGAACGCATCCTGCTGGAAAAGAATTTGCGGGAGCTTGCCGTTGTCAGGAAGATTCATCCCTCCGACGCGAATTTTCTGCTTGTGGAGGTAACGCAGCCCGTCAGCATTTACCGTTATCTTCTTACAAAAGGCATCGTGGTTCGCGACAGGAGCAGGGTGGAACTTTGCGAGGGTTGCCTGCGCATTACAGTAGGCACACCGCACGAAAATAAATTGTTGCTTGCCGCCCTGGGTGACTTTCAGGGAGAATAAATCGGTAATTTTACCGTCCTACACGTAAATCGAATTAGTTATGAAACCTGTTGCTGTTTTCTTTATGTTCGCCTGCATGGTGCTTGCGGCGCCTGCAGTTTTCGCAAACGATACGACCAAAGTGAAAGATGTTTCCCGGGCGGTTACCCTGCAATTGCCGCAAGGCTTTTCGGCCGCCACCATTACTGAATCACTTGGCGCTAACCGCCACATCGCTGTGAATACTAACGGCGATATTTATGTGAAACTCGAAAGACTGAAAGACGGCAAGGGAATTATTGTACTGCGAGAGTCCGGCGGCAAAGCGCAGGTCGTGAATTCCTTCGGAAATTTTGCGGGATCGGGTATCGCTATTAAAAACGGTTACCTGTATGCGACGACCGACGATGAAGTGTTTCGCTATAAATTCAATGAAAAGAACGAGATCGATCCGAATCAAGAACCTGAAAAAATAATAACGGGCCTGGTGAACAGGCGCCAGCATGCGGCAAAAACAATCGCCCTCGATAATGCCGGAAACATATACGTAAACATTGGCGCACCCTCAAACTCCTGCCAGATCAAGGACCGCGAAAACGGATCCCTCGGCCAGGACCCGTGCCCGATATTAAAAGATGCCGCCGGTATTTGGCAATTTAAAGCTGATAAAGCCAATCAAACATATGCCGACGGCGAGCGTTACGCTACCGGTCTCCGCAATTGCGTGGGATTGTTTTGGAACGACAAACTAAATGCGCTGTTTGCCATGCAACACGGTCGCGATGGTCTGTTTCAAATGTTCCCCGGCATGTATAATGCCGAACAAGGAGCCGAGCTGCCCTCCGAAGAAATGTTCATGATCAAAAAAGGAGGCAACTACGGATGGCCGTATTGCTACTACGACCAATTTCAGAAGAAGCAGATCCTCGCTCCTGAATACGGCGGCGACAAAAAGAAGGTGGGGAGGTGTTCGGTAATGGATACACCGGTGATGGCCTTTCCCGGTCACTGGGCGCCAAACGCCATCCTGTTTTACACCGGCAACCAGTTCCCTGCAAAGTATAAAAATGGCGCCTTCATCGCCTTTCACGGATCGTGGAACAGGGCGCCACTGAAACAAAAAGGTTACAATGTAGTGTTCGTGCCGTTTAAAGATGGAAAGGTGTCCGGCGATTACGAAGTGTTTGCCGAAGGGTTCAAAGGTGCAGAAGACCTGGAATCTCCCGGTGATGCTGTAACCCGTCCCTGTGGGCTCGCGCAGGGTGCCGATGGGTCATTGTATATCTCTGACGACGTGAAAGGAACTATCTGGAAAATTGAATACAAGAAATAATCAACGATTTATGAAGTTATGGGTTGTAACGCCGGTTGTTGCGGCGATGCTCTTTTTATCAACGCGGGCTTCCGGACAGGGAGACCTTAAAGCATCGATGGAAAGAGGAAAAAAAGTGTATAGTTTAACGTGCCTTGCCTGTCACCAGGCTAATGGTTCCGGCGTACCTAATTTGAACCCGCCACTTAAGCAAACCAAATGGGTGTTAGGCGATAAAGATTCGCTCATCACAATATTGCTCAACGGTATGAATGAAGAAATAGAGATCGACGGCGAGTACTTCAGTAATACTATGCCTTCGCAGGCCGCGCTGAAGGACGAACAGATCGCCGACGTGCTCACTTATATCAGGAATAGCTTCGGGAACAAAGCTGATGCGGTTACAGCGGAAGAAGTAAAAAAGCTGCGACCCAAATGAAAAGGATATTGTTCATAGACAGGGACGGCACGCTCATTAACGAAGCGCCGCCCACCTACCAGGTAGATTCGTTTGACAAGCTTACCTTTTACCCGCATGTGTTTGAATATATGGGCAGGATAGCGCGGGAGCTGGATTATGAACTGGTGATGATTAGCAACCAAGACGGTCTGGGCACTCCTTCGTTCCCGGAAGAAACCTTCCTGCCCCTGCACAACCTCATTATGAAAACGCTCGAGGGAGAAGGCATTCACTTCAGCACCGTGCTCATCGACAGGACCTTTGCCGCTGATAATGCGCATACCCGCAAACCGGGCATCGGCATGGTATTGAACTATCTCGACAACGAAGAGTACGATATTGCCAACTCCTATGTTATCGGCGACCGCATCACCGATGTACAATTGGCGAAAAACATGGGCTGCAGGGCCATTTGGCTCAACAATGACCCTAATCTCGGCGCCTCGGAAATAGCTGGCGAGATACACGAGCTGGGTCCCGTGGTGGCCCTCGAAACCGCTGCATGGAAAGAAGTGTACCAGTTCCTCAAAATGGGATTGCGGCAGGTAATTCATGAGCGCAATACACACGAAACACAGATCAGGATAGAACTGAACATAGATGGCAGCGGAAAGTCGAAGATCTTCACCGGGCTCGGATTTTTCGACCACATGCTCGACCAGATCGCCAGGCATGGAAGAATGGACCTTACACTGCGTACCAACGGCGACCTCGACATCGACGAGCACCACACCATCGAAGACACAGCAATAGCGCTGGGTGAGGCTTTCGCAAAGGCACTGGCAGACAAGCGGGGCATGAACCGCTATGGTTTTGCGTTGCCGATGGATGAGGCAGAGGCGAAAGTGCTGATTGATTTCGGCGGAAGAAACTGGCTGGTGTGGACCGCTGAGTTCAAAAGGGAAAAAATAGGAGAGATGCCCACCGAGATGTTTTATCATTTCTTTAAGTCGTTCAGCGACGCTGCAAAATGCAACCTGAACATTGAGTGCAGGGGAGAAAACGAGCATCACAAAATAGAGGCGATCTTCAAGGCTTTTGCCAAAGCGATCAGGATGGCCGTTGTGCGCGATCCGCTCAGCAATTATTTGCCGAGCACGAAGGGGGTATTGTGAGGTAATGGGCAAAGGGCAAAGGTGAAAGGTGAGACGAGATATCTAAGAAGGGAGAGGGTTTTAACTTTTAAGTTTTAAGTTTTGTCCCAAGGGCACTGTTTCGCCGGCGGGGGTGGCGCGAAGCGCGGGGTGGACGAACGGCAAATTGAAAAAAATTTGCAATTAAAACAAAATCCCCTCATCTTTGCACAGCAATGAAGGCAACAATAACAATTCAACAGTGGTGGTGGCATACTTTCTCCGAGCGGGGCAGGTAATGCTATTACTATGTTAATGTAATATTATTTAGGCCCCGGAGTATTCCGGGGTTTTTTATTGTACAACCATGAAGAAAATAAAACTAGAGACCAGGTGCAAAAAAATGCTATCCGACGTGTTCACGCCGGTAGGCATTTACCTAAGGGTACGCGACCGTTTTCGCGACACGATACTCCTCGAAAGCGCCGATCACCACGCTGCTGAAAACAGCTATTCCTTTATTTGCGTTAACGCCATCGGCGGTGTTGAGATCAGCTCCCTGAACAGCATCGAGATCAAATACCCGGGTTCGCGGGAAGAACGCAGCTCCATCAGTGACCCGTCTGCCATACCCCGCCGGCTATGGGACTACATGCAGCAATTCGATGTGCAGCCGTCGTCGAAGGAAGCCCGGTTCGCGCAGGGCCTTTATGGCTACACTACCTACGATGCGGTGCAGTTTTTCGACACCATCAGGTTCTCCAATCCAAACGGGCAGTCAACAAACATTCCGTTGATCCGTTATCGTTTGTACCAGTACGTTATTGCGATCAATCATTTCAGGGATGAATTATTTATCTGTGAGAACGTAGTGGCCGGACTTGAAAGCGATGTTGCCGTCATTCAATCACTCATCAGGAGCAAGGATGTTCCCGTGTATCCTTTTAACACGAAAGATGAAGAAACGTCAACGATAAAGGATGAAGATTACAGGGAGATGGTAAGAAAAGGAATTCAGAGCTGCCTGCGCGGCGATGTGTTCCAGATTGTGCTTAGCAGAAGGTTCAGCCAGGTTTTCACCGGCGATGAGTTCAACGTTTACCGCACGCTGCGCTCCATCAATCCGTCGCCCTACCTGTTTTACTTTGATTACGGCGATTACCGGCTAATGGGGTCTTCGCCCGAGGCGCAACTCATCATCAACGAGGGAAAAGCAGTGGTGCATCCCATTGCAGGTACCTTTAAAAGAACCGGCAATGACATTACCGACAGGCAGCGCGCCGCAGAGTTGCTGGAAGATTCGAAAGAGAATGCCGAGCACGTGATGCTGGTGGACCTGGCGCGCAACGACCTGAGCCGTTTATGCGATGAGGTGAAGGTGTCCAAATACAGGCAGATTCAATTCTATTCGCACGTCATACACCTTGTGAGCGAGGTAACAGGCAATGTGAAGAAAGACAGCAATCCTTTCGACCTGCTGGCGCGAACGTTCCCTGCCGGCACGCTGAGCGGTGCGCCAAAGTTCAAGGCTATGAGCCTGATCAACGAATATGAGCAGGAAGCAAGAAGCTATTACGGCGGCGGCATCGGGTTTATCGGGTTTGATGGAAGCTGCAATCATGCCATCATGATCAGGACCCTGCTGAGCCGCAACAACCAATTGATTTACCAGGCCGGCGCAGGTATTGTGGCCGCCTCAAATCCTGAAAGCGAACTACAGGAAGTGAACAATAAATTGAACGCATTAAAAA
>CBIGXK010000104.1:0-11037 GCA_966193805.1 uncultured bacterium
CTGAAGGAGTATGCCGACAACGTAAAGTCAACGTATCCCAATCGCTTTGTCATCGTTACGAATATAGATTTCGATGGTATTGGAGAGAATGGGTGGACCGAAAGAGCCGTCAATCGCCTGGAAGACGATGTTAAGAACGGGGCGAAGGGATTGAAGATCTTTAAAAACCTCGGCTTTTCGGTAAAAGACAATAACGGAAAGCTGGTACATGTGGATGACCCCCGCCTCGATCCGATCTTCAAAAAATGTGGCGAGCTGAAAATTCCCGTACTCATCCACACCGCCGACCCCGCCTCATTCTGGGATGAGATGGACGGAAAAAATGAGCGGCTGCTGGAACTGGAAACCCATCCGCGCCGCCGGCGAACATCTTCCGACCTTTCGTGGCGGGAGCTGCTGGACCAACAGCACCGGTTATTTGCCAAACACCCGGAAACCATATTCGTGGCCGCGCATTTCGGCTGGCTGCCGAATAATCTTGGCGAACTCAGCAAACTGCTCGACAGGCTCCCGAATGTGATGGTCGAATTCGGCGCGGTCATTGCCGAACTGGGAAGGCAAACACGTGCAGCGTATGCGTTTTTCGACCGCTACCAGGACAGGATCCTCTTCGGCAAAGATTCATGGGTGCCCGAAGAGTATGCCACCTATTTCAGGGTTCTTGAAACTGCCGACGAATATTTTCCCTATCATAAAAGATACCACGCTTTCTGGCGGATGTATGGCATGAATTTACCGGACGACATTCTCAAAAAGATTTATTACAAAAACGCGCTTCGCATCATTCCCGGCATCGACCGATCGCTTTTTCCGGAGTAATCCTTTACCGGCGATGGCGCAGCATCTTCATCACCTGCACCGTTTTTCCGTTCACCTTGAGTGATACGAAGTACATGCCGCTGCCAGCCGACCGGATCGAGCTTATCTTCAGCATGTTTCTGCCGGCAGGTAGTTTTCCGTATTCCTGCCTGTGCACGAGCCTGCCGTTAATGTCGTACACTTCGGCTGATATCCTGTTGCCATATTCCGGGTTGTTGAATTCAACATTGACCAGGTCGCTGAAAGGATTTGGATACACCTTTATTTTGTATGGATCGGCCGGTACCACCGCCGCACCCGATGTGTCGAGCCTGCTGTTGGACAGGTACAGCACGGAACCGCCAACAGGATCATCATATTCCTCTACAATTATCCCGGCGTTGAATGCCCACTGTGCAATAGCCGTTGTCGAAAAATCAACGAATATTTCTCCGTTTGCGTCAGGAACGATGTCGCTGATGTACACCGCCTTGCTCGAGTTCATCCACGAATTCAGGTACACCGTTCTGCCATTTACCGTGTAAGTTGCGGTATAGTTACCCTTGAACCACCCCTGCGTGCCTGAACTGCCAACAAAACCTATGCGATAACGTCGCGTATGGTTGAGCCCCGTTATTTTCACCTGGCTCACCTGTCCGTTGTCGAGCCAGTAATTAGACGCCAGAACATTGTCGGGCACCACGCCAGAATTATTTCCGGTATTGAAGCCTGCGGTAAACTCGCCGTTGAACACCTTCGAGATGGCAAATCCAAGTCCCGATAATGCTCCCGACTGGTTGTACAGGTCGTCGATAACAAATTCAGATAACGGTGATGCGTTCAGGTTGTTCCACGGGAACGGTGCGTCCGGAAGCGTGCTGGTAAAGTTGATATAGACAATGGAAGCAGGTGTTACAGCGGTGTACCGGTTACTGTAGTCAGAAACGTTGGCGCCGCCTTTCGCCCTCACCCTGTACCAGTATTTTGTATTGGGGGTAAGGTTCTCATCCGAATAAGCAGTAGAATTTGCCGGCAATGAAATATTTGTAACGTTTGCCGTAAACAGTGAGTCGCCGGCGCGCTGCAATTCATAACCGTTCGCCACATCTTCATTGTTGGCCCTGTCGTTCCAGGTGAGTGCTATCGTATTGCGATCCACCGGTTCTGCATGAAGGTGTTCGGGATTTAATAATGCAACAGAAGGTTCCATTTCTTCAATCACCAACCCGTTGAGATAAGTAAATGCCGCACCGCCTGTCCGCGTGACCGTTACAACGATATTACCGCTGCCATCTGGCATTAAGCCGTTAAGGTTCGCCGATTGCATGGTATTGTACCGCGCATTCAAGGTTGTGCTTTGGGTTGCAGTCGCATATTGAGCGGTGGCCACCAGTCCCTCGTTCTGGCTTCCGATGAATTTTACATTGTAGCGCTTTGATGGATCGAGCCCGCCAAACCGGATCTGTTTGGCAGCACCATTGTCGGCGATGCCGCTTTCAAGCACTGCGTCGGGCGCTATTCCGGAATTATTGCCGGTAAGGTGGCCCAGCAGTGTCGTAGCGCTCCATCCGTTCACCGTTGTAACCGAAAAGCCGGTTGTGGCGCCGCTTTCATCTTTGAGGTTCGTGATGGCATCATTTGCCGCACGTTTTCCGTTCCAGTTGTTCCAAGGTTGCTGCGCAGTTTTACCCGCTTCACCGAAGTTGACGTACACAGATCTCGTTTTGCTGTCGGCAATAGTAATGACGAACTCACTCACAATAGAAGCCCCGTTATTATCAGTTGCCTGTATTTCGACATTATATTGTCCAACGTTGTCGAGGCTGGGAGCCGCCGTGATACGGAAAGTTGAACCGCTGGTATTCTCTACAGAAAGAAACGCCGGCCTTTTCAGTATCTCCACAGCAACATTATCGCCTGGTTCATCGGTCACAGTAAAATCTTCTGTTGCCGTCTGGCCTGTTTTTACAAACAGGTTGTCGAGTGAGTTAATGACAGGCGCATTGTTGCCCGCCTTTATCTTCACGACGTTTGTTTTTGGTCCGAGACCGATGGCATTATAACCCAGCACATAATAGTAATACACTGTTTGCGCCGTCGTCTTCTCGTCCGTATACGCATTGGTGTTGCCTTTCAGTGCCGCTATCGCCGTAAACTTCACACTGTCGGTAGAACGGTATATCCTGTAGTTCCATTCATTGATCGCATTATCCTGCCAGTTAAGCGACACGGCACCGCCAGGAGCGGAGAACGCCGTAAGTGGTGATGGCGCCGGCGTGTAGCTGGGCCGTGCGAGTGTAACGGCATTAACGGTTGAAGAGTATAGCGACTCGCCGCCTTCCGCAATGGCGCGAATTTTATAATAATACCGCTTCGTCCAGATCAGTCCGGAATCGGTGAACGACGTTTCGTTGGCATTGGTTGTGCCGATAGGAACGTATGTTGCCGTGCTGGCGGCAGAGCGTACCACTTCGTAGCCCGATTCGCCGGCGTTATTATCGGCCCATTGTATTTCTATCTGGTTGTATGAAATAGCAGTAGCCGTAATTTCTGTTGGCACATCGGGTGCCGCAGCGGCCGGCCCTGCCGAAGTGCTGAAAACGTTACGAGGTATCCTCTCCCTTGCGATGCCCACATTATTTTTCCAATACAGCTCGAGGCCATCGCCGTTGGATCGTTGGAAAAAGGCAATGGCAATGGAATGATAGCCCTGTGTAAGCGTAATGCTCCCGGTGGCGCTGCGCATACCATGTATGCCGTCGTTGTCTACGACCGGTATTCCATGATAGGTGAAAGGTGCATCAATGAACAGCTTGCTGCCATCGTCGGAGCGTGTTTCGAAAGTATAAGTTCCTGCCGCCGGAATGTATATCCATCCCTCCCACAAAAATCCGTATTTCAATGTCACCGGATTGATCGCTGTGTTGTTAATGTTCACAGAATCGGTGACGCCCGTTTTCAACGGCGACAGGTAATTCATGTCGGGAATCTTGCCCCAGTTGCCGGTGGTAGTGTAGTATTTATAATGCAAGCCCTGGCTGTGCGTGTAAGCCGTAACCTGGTTGCTCGGCGCAGACATATTCTCGCTGTTGTCCACCGACTTTACCGTAAATGTGTAAGCGGTGAGGCTGTCGAGGTTGCGCACATTAAAAGATGTGGAAGTGGTGCTGAACATCTTTATGCCGTTTGCATAGATGTCATAGCGGCGAATGCCGCCATTATCCGAGCCGGCCTTCCATGACAGTTGAACCGTTGTAGCCGTACTTCCGCGGTATTCCAGTTGCGCAGGTGCCGCAGGTTTCGACACGTCGGCAAGCGTTTTTGCAGTGGCCTCATTGGATTGCTCCGATGCGCCGGTATTGCTGACCGCCCGAAGCAGGTAATAATAGGGCGTATTGGCCACCAGGCCGGTATCTGTGTATAGCGCAGCATCCGTTGGCGTTACGGCCACGAATTTGAATGGCGACGATGCTTCCCTCCGGTAAATCTCGTAACCCGTTTCGCCGGTTGCCTGCGTCCAAACCAATTTGATGGATGTTTGCGAGAGCGCCGTTGCAACCAGTTTGGAAGGCGCCGCGGGTTTAGGTGAACCATTGGCATCAATCACGGCGAAATTCGGGGAGAACTCCGTTCCGCAGCCAAATTCTTCAGAATATCTTGCTTTGTATACGCCTACGGGCGCCTCATACACTTGCGTCGAGGCCACAAGCGAATTGTCGCTTACACGGTACCATTGATAATCTAAAAATCCGGCGGGCAATTGCAATGGAACCGTTGTGTTACCATCAAGGGACGGCAGCACACGGCTGTACGCTCCGCTCACCTCGATCGGCGGCGTAAGAGTAACCGATTTTAATTTCACCTCCACCGGCTTTGGGGAATATACGGACCAGTCGGACGATGCCGACCTTTTGAACCGCACGCGGTAGGTTCCAAATGCTTTTACGGTAATCTCGTTCCCGGTGAATGAAGTAACATATTGCGGCAGTACAATGGTGTTGACACCATTGGTACGCGTGGCTATCGTTTCATTCTCGCGCTGCCATTCATATGCATAAAAGCCCTGGGTGATACCGAGTTTGGCATTGATGGCTTCATTTTCACAAAATTCATTGTGCTGGAAAAACGCCAAAGGGTTGGCCTTGTGCATATCGTTCATTGCGGCCGCATAGTCAGGTTCCCGCCAATGGGTGTACCAGACGGAATGACCCAGATCTTCATACAGTGTGTACCTGATATCCGCGCCAATCTCTTTCATCTTCGTGTAAGAATATTGCGCTTGTGCAGGCGTGGGATCGGGGTCCTTTCCTCCCGTGGCGAACCATATCGGAATGTGTACGAAGTCGTTCCTGTTGTTGACATTTCCCGCTGCTGCCGACGGAATTATTTTCGCGATACGCTGGGGAAATACATCGGCCATGCGCCAGGCGCCATAACCACCACCCGATAAACCGTTGACCATTACCCGGTCGATATCTGCCCGGATATACTTTGCCATCGAATCGATGATGGCGATGAGCGAAGTGAGATTAGCCGTGGCAGTTTCGCCCCATGCGCCCCAGCAACCGGCATTATTGACGAGCTGAGGGTACAGTAGAAATCCGTCGAACCGGTTTTGGTCAACGAAATCCCTGAATAACCCTCCTCCCAGCCATAGCTGTTTTTCATTATTATACACACCATTATTGGAAGGACAACCCACTTCTCCCGCGCCGTGCAGGAAAAGCATTAACGGATATATCTTTTGAACGCTGTCTGCATTGGTGAAGCTTTTGGGAAACTTCAGCCGGAAAGCCATGCGCGTTCCATTATAATTGATAAAGTACTGCTTGAAGGAAGAAACGTCTATCGAACCCGTGCCCACCGATACGCCACTGGTAGGTGTTGACACCCACTTTTGCAGTCCGGGTTTTGCAGGGTCGGGATGCTGCAGCGAACCAAGCGGCTGTGTGGCATCATAGCGCGTTATGGGGTCATTAATATTGAATACATTTTGCGCCCGCATACCGCCGAATACCAATAGCAGTAAACCGGTAAAGGGTAAAATCTTTTTCATCAGGATTTTATTAAAGGGTTAATCGTGGAGGCATGCGCCACCGGCCGCTTAAACAGGGAACAGTCAGAAATGTTTTATGGGGTATGTGGACTTTTTGCGGACAGGGAGGCAAGTTAGCACTTAAAATCAATGCAGGATTGCAATACAGAATGTTTTAATGCGGCATCAGGGGGAGAAAAACAACACTGTTTAGACGTGAAAACGCGGGTGGCGGTAAACTAGTTTTCAAGTTTCTTCATCTCTTCATTGTAATATTTCACCGTCTCAATAACTGAAGGAACGTTGCTGTGCACCTCTTGTGAATCTCTTTCTATATAAATAATACCCGAGAAATTCTGCCGCTTCAGCTCTTTGAATATGGCGGGAAAATCTACAACGCCGGTGCCTACCCGAACGTCCTGTAGTTTTGGGTCATTGTAGGCGGCAATGTCCTTGAGGTGAACGCCGAGGATACGCCCCTCGAGTTTTTTTACAGCATCGATCGGCTTGATGCCGCTTTTGGGCCAATGGCCCAGGTCGGCGCATGCATAAAAGTGAGGATGATCTTTTATGGCGGCAAGTACCGAATCGGGGTGCCAGTAGGCGCTCACGCCTTTCCAATGTTCGTGAATGGCAACATTCAATCCATACACCCCGGCCAGGCTGTCCACTTCGTCCCACATATCCACCGGAGGTTCGGCAGTCACAAATCTCACATTAAGCTGTTTGGCTTTTTCAAAATCCCTTTTCCAGGCGCCAACCGTTTTGCCGCCGCCGAGGTAAAGCGATCCCACTTCCAACCCGTGATCGCTGACATATGTTTTCAACTTGTTAATACCGGCTTCAGAAAGCTGGCCAAGCAACGTATCGTTGAGTTCTTTACCTGTTGCATGAAAAGTATTGGGTTCAATAAATTTTACGCTGCAACTGTCTACCTGCGCCAGTGAAGTGGGGAAATCAACCGTGTGAAACGTCCACAGCGCAATGCCGAGGTCCCATTTGGGTGCGTCACTCACAGCAGTGTTGTCGCTTTCGCCGGAATGGCCGGATGAATTGCATGATACGATGGCGAAAAACGACAGGGCGACGAACCAGGGTAACCTACGGATCATATAGTGAAAATTTGTACCAATATACGACACTCATTCGGTTCTCAGGCTCTTTACCGGGTTGTTGCGCGCGGTACTGATGGTATTGGCGCCCACTACAGCCAGCGTAAGCAGCAGCACCACCGAACCCACCGACGCGAACAGCCAGATGCTGATCTCCACGTGATAAACGTAGTTGCCCAACCATTCGTTCATCAACCACCAGGTAAGCGGCACCGCTATGACACATGCGACGAGCACCAGTTGCAAAAATTCTTTCGAGATCAATGAAAGCAATTGTGAAATGGAGGCGCCCAGCACCTTCCTGATACCTATCTCCCTCGTCCTTTTTTCGATCGTGAACGAGGCGAGACCGGCCAGCCCGATACAGCAAATCAATATCGCCAATATGGCAAACAAGTTGGTAATGCGGTTAATCAGTTCCTCGGCAATGAATTTCTTTCCAAATTCCTGGTCAACGAACTGGTATTCGAATGGATAGGCCGGATTATATTGCCGGAATACCTTTTGAATGTCCGACATCGTTCCGTGCGTATTGACACCTGCATTCAGCCGGAAGGTTATGGTTGTTGAAAAGTTCGGGTTGTAGAACATCATCATGGGATCTACAGGTTTAAAAGGCGATTCCATCACAATATTGTCGGTAACACCCAGCACCGAATAATCTGTACCTCCGTATCTCATTTTCATACCCACAGGATGTTGCAGGTTCATCGCTTCGATAGCGGCCTTGTTCAATAGCATGTAGGAGGTATCGGCAGGTGTGCCGGAAAAAAACTTACCCTCGAGCATTTTCAGGCCCATCGTCTTGTCAAAGTCAACGTCAGTGGCCATACCTGAAAAAATAATGTCGAGGTCGGCAGGTTTGCCTTCCCAGTCCGGCGCACCCGACTTCCACCATATTTGCGTTATGGGTGATGAGGATCGCGTTACCTCACTCACTTTACCGGTTTTCAGGAGCTCCTGTTTAATGACCGTGTAATTTTTATTGATATCGTCCGTTGCGGGCACCATCACCAGGTTACCCGGATCGTAGCCGGTGCGGCGGTCCTTAACGTGCTGGATCTGCTGATAAATTACAATGGTTCCTGAAATCAACAGTATGGAGATCACGAATTGTCCCACCACCAACACCCTTCTCGGCAGCACCGCACCTCTTCCGGCGGTGAGTGTTCCTTTCAAAACCTTTACGGGATTGAAAGACGACAGATACAAGGCAGGATAACTGCCTGCCACTACGCCGGTAAATACGATTATTCCCAGCGCCACCAGCCAGAAACCCGGCGCAGCGATGAAGATGGTGAGATGCTTATCCACCAGTTTATTAAAGGATGGCAGCACAAGTGCTACAGTAATTAAGGCAATCACGAACGCTAATAGCGACAGTATCAGCGATTCGCAGAAGAACTGCGTTACAAGCTGTCTTTTATTGGAGCCGAGTGTTTTTCTTATGCCTACTTCTTTTGAACGTTTCTCGGAGCGCGCGGTAGAGAGGTTCATGAAATTAATGCAGGCAATCATCAGTATTCCCAGTGCAATGATGATGAACAGCCGAACATACTCGATCATGCCGCCAGTGTTCTTGCCATCTTCAAAGTCGCTGTACAGTCTCCACCGCTTCATGGGAAAGGTAAAATAGGTGCTTACCTCATCGTGGGGATCGTGCTCCTTTTTTAAAATGTTGATGTTTTTGTCCATCAAAGTCATATCTGCGCCCGGTCTCATCAGCAGAAATATGCTCCACGACGAGTTTCCCCAATTCTGCATGGATTGTTTGATGTTCTCGTCGGAATAATTGAAGGGCTTGATAAAATCGAATGTCAGCGATGAATTGTATGGCGGATCGGCCACCACGGCCACCACCTTAAAATTCTCGTCGTTGTTAAGTTTTACGATTTTATTCATCGGATCGGCGTTGCCGAAGAGTGCAATGGCCATTGATTTTGTAAGAATGATGGAAGAAGGGTCGTTGAGAATGCCCTGGGGTCTTCCCTGCAGGAACCGGAAAGTGAAGATGTCGAAAAAATGTTCACTAACAGTATAGCCGGAGCGCTTCAATCGCACATCACCTGCCTGCAGCAGGTGCGGCTGCGGATAGGTCATGACCACCGCATGCTCCACATCCGCATATTTCTTTTCAAGTTCGGCGGCCATGGGCAGCACCATATTGCGGTCGGTGAACATGTGATTCTTAAAATCGCGGTTGGCTATGATCTGGTAAATACGGTCGTAATTTTTATTGAATTTGTCGAATGCCAGTTCGTCGCGAACCCAAAGAAATATCAGCAGTGTGCAGGTAATGCCCACGGCAAGGCCGAACACATTAATAAAGGAAAACCCTTTGTTGCGTTTCAGGTTGCGCCAGGCTGTTTTGAAGTAATTTCGGAGCATGTGTATGGTGTGTGCCGATGCTGCACAATGGTTATGCCATTAACTGAAACCCCTTGCAGACAAAGCCTTTGCAACGATGTTGTTCCTGCCGGGTGTCCGTTTTCGGACAGTATGTACGAAAACGAGGATGGATGGACCATCACAGGACTTTCTTCTTTAGTATTTCATCCACTTCTGCCTGATATAGCTTGCCGATTGGAATTAACTTCTGCTGAATTTCCACAGAACCGGTGGTGAACTTTTCTATCTTATCCATGTTGATGATGTAAGACTTATGAATTCGCTTAAATAAGCGGGACGGCAGCTTGTCGTCCAGGTAACTCAAAGAATGATAAACAATAAGATCCTTGCCAGCAGTTTTTACACGCACATAGTTTTTCAAACCTTCGATCAGGTAAATATCATCGAATTTCAGCTTTACCATCTCTTTATTCACCTTCAGAAATATGAACGGCCCCTCGTGCGCATCCTGGTATTCTTCCGTGTTACCCAATTGGTAAAACTTATTCAAAGCTTTTAAGAACCTCTCCTTTGAGAACGGCTTAACCAAATAATCGAGCACGCCGAGATCGAAGCCATCCACAGCAAAGTCGCGATATGCGGTCGTCAAAATCACGCCGGGCAGATCATTGCTTATGCGCGGCCCGGCGGTGGTGTTCGCGCTATTTACTCTGCTGTTTGGCTTTTCTTCTAAAATATCCCCTGAGCAAAAAGTTATGCTGCAGTGCTTCCATGTTTTCGTCGAGTTTATAGGAAGCCGATTCCAGGTTGCCGAGTGTCGCCTTAAGATCAGTGGCAAACTTTTTATCACCCAGAAGAGTGCCGACAGGCGTGGAAGGGTCATTCAGTTTAGCCGTCGCCAGTGTAAGCTGGCCGATCACTTGATTGGATTTCTCCGTCACGTCATTGATCTGTGCCGCAGCATTGCGAAGCCGGTCAAAGATGACCGTGTCGGAAACAAGATCAGATGCGAGCGTACCGGGCTGGTTGAACTTAGCGGTATAGGAAGAGAGATCGCCGCTGAGGCTTTTTACATGCGCGACCGTTTGCTGCAAAGCAGACATTGTTGCCTGCAGGTCGTTATACAGCGCGTCACTTGAAAGCAATTTGCCGAGCGAACCTTGTCCCGCGGCTATCCTGTCGCTGATCACTTTTATGTTGCCTGTTATGGCAAGGAGGTTCTGATTATTCGCCTGCAGCGTAGCGAGCATCTCATCGGAGTTCGGTGCCGTTTCAACGGAAAGCACCGAATGGTCATTCACTACCGGCGCCTGCGGTGTTCCGCCGTAAACAACAACGATCTTGTTGCCGATAAGTCCGTCGGAACTTATTTTCGCCTTTGCATCCTGCCTGATATATTTTCTCACCCGGTCTTCTATATTCATCTCCACCACCACATGGGCCCTGTTGTCGAACCTGATGTCTTTTATCGTACCGATCTTGACGCCGGCAAACCAAACGTTATTTCCAACAGCCAAACCGTTGATGTCTTTAAATACGGCTGAGATACGCACGGCACGTACAAATGTTTTCTTTTGCCCACCCAGCGTAAGCACGCCGGCCACGACGATCACCAAGGCGATAAATACGAAAATGCCGACAATAATAGCTTTCCTGTTAGTCGATTTCATACCTATTGTATAAAATTATAATTGTAAAAATTTTTGATCCGCTCGTCATCATGGGCAAACACCTCTTCAAAAG
>CBIGXK010000105.1:0-11014 GCA_966193805.1 uncultured bacterium
GTTAAGTATTAAAAAAAATAATATGTAAAATATTTGAATTCGTTTTGGCATTTTCTATCTACTTTTAAATCGAAGATTCATATTTTAAATTATTTAATTTAAGAGAATGTCAAAACTAACACTCAAATCCTCACTTCCCTTCATCGTTTTGCTGATTGTTGCGGTGGTCGCTTTATTTGCTCCATCGCTGCCAGACTTTGCCGACGCCTCGAAATACAACTCAGCCGACATTGTTTGGATACTGGTCGCCACCGCGCTTGTGTTTCTGATGACGCCCGCACTGGCCTTCTTTTATGGAGGAATGGTGCACAGAAAGAATGTGATCTCCACCATGATCAAGAGTGTTGTTGCCGCCGGTGTCGTAGGCGTGCTGTGGATCGTGGTAGGCTACAGCCTTTGTTTTGGCGCCGATATGGGCGGGATCATCGGCAATCCCATGACGCACTTCCTTTTCAAAGGTGTAAATTCCGGTGAACCCTGGGTGGGAGCTCCTACGATCCCGAAAACTTTGTTCTCACTCTTCCAACTGATGTTTGCGGTCATCACGCCCGGCCTTGTGGTAGGCGCGATCGCCGAGCGCATCCGTTTTACCTCTTACATTCTCTTCACAGTTTTGTTCAGCATATTGGTGTACGCACCGCTGGCGCACTGGAGCTGGCATCCCGAAGGATTCCTTTTCCAAATGGGAGCGCTTGACTTTGCAGGTGGTACGGTCGTACATATTTCTGCCGGTTGTGCGGCTCTTGCCGGGGCGTTGGTGCTCAAACGCCGCAAGGTGCACATGGAACACAGGGAAATTCCTCCCGCCAACATCCCTTATGTATTAATAGGAACCGGTTTCCTGTGGTTCGGTTGGTTCGGTTTCAATGCGGGTTCGGCTCTCGGCGCCAATGCGCTCGCAGTATCGGCTTTTGCTACCACTAACACCGCTGCTGCTTCTGCCGGTTTGAGCTGGATGTTCTTCGACGTGCTCAGGGGTAAGAAGCCCTCCGTTATCGGGTTCTGCGTGGGCGCTGTTGTTGGCCTTGTAGCCATCACTCCCGCTGCCGGGTTTGTGGCCATTCCCCAAAGCATATTCATCGGCGTATTTGCCGCCATCGTTTCCAATATAGCCGTTTACTACAAGCAGAAGTCAACACTCGACGATACGCTCGACGTGTTCCCCTGCCACGGCATTGGCGGTATCGTGGGCATGCTGATGACAGGTATCTTCGCCACCAAGGCCGTGAATGGCGCAGGTGCCGATGGATTGTTCTACGGCAATCCCGGATTCTTCCTCACCCAACTGAAAGCGATGGTGATCGCGGTGACTTACAGTTTCACCGTTTCGTTCCTGATCTTCAAGCTCGTTAACCTCATACAACCCATCCGTGTAAGCAGCGAAGAAGAAGAGATGGGTCTCGACGCATCTCAGCACAACGAAAAATATCTGCAGGGAACGCTTTTACTGCAACCGCAGCCCCAGAACGGAAAGATGAAAGAACAACCAATCGAGGAAGAAATGCTGAACGATTAATACAACCATAACAACTCTGGTCATATTGTAAATAGAAAAGGTACAGTTTAAAAAACCTCTGCTCAGGTCAAACTATACCTTTTCCTTTTTCATAATTAAACTCAACTGCAATGTTAAGAAAATTTCTGACATGTCTCTGTATTGCCGTAACCGCAGCGGCTCCGCTCTTCGCTCAGGATTCAACGTCAGTTTCAGAATCGCCTTTTAAGATTTCAGGAAGCCTGGATGCGTATTACCGTTATAGTTTCGCGAACGCCAAAGATTCGTTGCATACCGACAATTACACCAGCTTTACGAACTCCCATAATTCGTTTGAATTGGGAATGGCCTCGGTGAAGCTGGCGTACACCAAAGAAAAAATTGGCGCGGTTCTCGACCTTGGCTTCGGGAGAAGGGCAGAAGAATTTTCTTATAACGATGCAAATACGCTGGCGGCGATCAAGCAGGCGTACGTAATCTATTCGCCGTCATCGAAACTCACCTTTACCATGGGTAAGTTTGGTACACACGTGGGTTACGAGGTGCTCGATCCGCAGGTGAACCGCGACTACAGCATGTCGTACATGTTCTCCTACGGCCCGTTTTTTCATACCGGCCTCAAAGCGGATGTGGCCGTAAGTGATCATTTTGGTTTCATGGTGGGCGTTGTGAATCCTAACGACATGGTGTCGGCCAGCTTTGCCAAAAAATTCTTCATTGCACAATTGCGGGCCACCGGCGAAACGGTTAGCGGCTATCTTAATTATGTTGGGGGAAAGGATTATGACAATATCACCTCAAACCAGTTCGATCTCGTGGTGACCGCAAAGTTTACCGACAAGTTCAGCGCCGGATATAACGGTACGGTGAAAACGGCAAAATCGGGGAGCACCCATTCGTGGTGGGGATCGGCGATTTACCTGAATGTAGACCCTACGTCGAAATTCGGGATAACATTGCGCGGAGAATATTTCGATGACGAGAAAGGCGTGGCAGGGTTTGGCACCTCGTTGTTTGACGCCACGATTTCTTTGAACATTAAGCCGGTGGAGAACCTCCTGATTATTCCTGAATTCAGGCTCGACACATCGGCGGATCCACTATTCTTTAAGAATTCTGATACTTTTTCACCATCCGCAAAAGCAGCGGGAGCGTTTTTGCTTGCGGCGATTATCAGTTTTTAATAGTTTAAAAGTTAAAACTTTTAACTTATAACTTTTCAAGCTGAATTCCTTCCCGCATTGATGATCCCAAATGCGCTCCTGATCACCAGTTTCGCATAGGTATCTTTTAATGGGCTCGTAAACTGCTCCTCATCCATCTCCCTGATCTTCGACATCGCATATTGCTGGATGGTAGTAAGCGGCAGCACGATCCTTTCGCGCATTTGAATCGACAGTTGCTCCACGGGATAATCGGCCATCAGTTCGTTCTTTCCTGAAAGCTGAAGAACGAACCTTATGGTGAGTACGAATTCCTGGTAGATCATGTCGTATAGCTCGCCGTAACGCGGGTGTTTCGCAAGAAATTCAGTGAGCGGGAAATAGCATTTCTTCATCGCCATCTCACAGTTATCAATAAGCGTTTTGAAAAATAACGAACGCTGGTACAACTGTTTTACCTCTGCCCATTTTCCCCTTTTCTCCATTTGCTGCAATGCCGTTCCCACGCCGTAATAGCCGGTAACATTCTGTTTCAACTGGCTCCAGGCGCCCACATAAGGAATGGCGCGCAGGTCGTTCAGTGCGAACTTGGACGACGATCCCCTCTTCGAGGGCCGGCTGCCGATGTTCGTTTCGCCATAATACCTCAACGGACTGACATGCGTAAGGTATTCCACGAAATCGGGATGTTCTTTCAGCTCGATGTATGATTTAAAGCTGTCGTTGGCCAATTCAACCAGTAATGCCTCGTCGTCCTTCTCCAGCGTTACGCTTCTTTTCGAAAACAGGCTGTTGGAAAGGCCCGCATGGATCAACTGCTCGATGTTGTACTGTGCCGAATCGATCGTTCCGAAATTAGAGCTTACTGTTTGCCCCTGTATCGTTAGCTGAATCTCTTCATTAGAGATATTCTTTCCCATCGAAGCATAGAACTTGTGCGTTTTTCCGCCGCCCCTTGCAGGGGGGCCGCCTCTTCCGTCGAAGAAAATAACGTCCACACCGTATTGGCGCGAAATAGCAGTGAGCTCTTCCTTCGCTTTGTAAATGCTCCAGTTGGCCATCAGGTAGCCGCCGTCTTTTGTGCCGTCGGAAAAGCCGAGCATGATGGTTTGCTTGGAGTTGCGGCGCGAAAGGTGGTCGCGGTATTCTTTATTGGAATACAATTCTCCCATCACGCCCGCGGCATGCTTCAGGTCGTCAACGGTTTCAAATAGCGGAATGATGTCAATCGAAAGCTCTTGTTTTTTCCATCCGCCCAGTATCAGCAGGCCATACACTTCAATCACGTTCAGCGCAGTATTGGCGTGGCTGATGATGTAGCGGTTGCATCCTTCCACACCGTTGTATTGCTGAATGCTTTTGATCGCCTTCACCGATTCGATGGTATCCCTGATGAGCTTATCCTCGTATTTACGGTGATCGATATCCGCTTCGCAGTTCATCAGTACTTTGATCTTTTCGTCAGCGCTGAGCGTGGCGTAATTGGAGGGCAGTGCATCGTCCGTTTTGGCGATGGTTTCCAGCACCATGCTGTGCACCGAGCTGTCCTGCCGAACATCGAGCGACGCGAAGTGCAGTCCGAATACGTGCACCTTGCTGATGAGGTTGTCCACGAGGTGCTGGAAAAGTCCGTTGTGCTGGTAAACCAGTATCTCGCGGATTTTGTGCAGCGAATCGAGGATATCTTTTTTGCTCAGGTCGGTGCGGTGACCGGGGATAAATATATTGTCGTACAGTTTTATTTCCAGGTCGGCGAGAATGGTATCCACACCCTTGAAGGTGAGGCGCCGTTTGAGCCTGCGCACATCGAGGTAGTAACATTTGATGATGCTGCCGCGCAGTGCATCGGCCACCTTCAGGGTTGTTTCGCAGGTTACATTGGGGTTGCCGTCCCTGTCGCCGCCGGGCCAGAAGCCCATGTTGATAATGGGATTCTTTTCGGTCATGGCGTGCGGAAACTGGCTGTTGATGAACGTGATGATCCGTCCTGCGGCGGCATAAAAAACGTTCTCGAGGTACCAGATGAGGCTCATTGCTTCGTCGAACGGCGTGGGCTTTTCCTTGTTGAGGAACGGTGTTTTGCCCAACTGCTGCAGGTACATGTTGATCTGGCTGGCATTATTGTCGGCAAGCGCCTTCGACAGGTCGTTGATGATGCCGAGCACGGCGCCGGGGTAAAATTGTGTGGGGTGGGCGGTAAGCACCAGCCTTATGCCGAAGTCCTTAAGCTTCTCCATCAACTCATCTTCGTTGCCGTTCTGCACCACTTCGGATTCGAGATGCTTGAGGGTGCCCACGCCGTTGAAGTCGTTCACTTCGCGGAAGGAAGCGTCTTCCAATGCATCGAAAAGCACCACCTGCCGCTCCACGTACTGTATGAAGCGGAACAAAAGATCCAGACGGTCCTCCTCATTCAGGTAGGAAGTATGTTTTTTGAAAAATTCCTGGATGATCTCTTCGGGACTCTGCTTCTTTTTATAGCCTTCTTCACAATTGTTCAGCAGCAGCGACAGCAGGATGCCCGTTTTCTCTATCCTGTGAAAAGGCAGGGAAGTAAAAAGACTGTTGTAAAGCTGGAACTTGATGCCTACGTTATTTTTGAACTGTTGCAATCCTTTGCTCGACTGGTGATCCATCGGTCAGATAAATTTTAAATAAAATGACAAATTATTGAGGCAGGCAAGTCTAAACGGGGCTGTAAAATAATCCATTTTGACGAAAATGCCCCTGAGTGAATTTATTTAGCGTCTTTTGCATAACTTAGCTACTCCTTAAAAATGATATACCTGGTCAACCATATTATTTTTTCTTCGTCCGTAGCTGCTTCAGTTACAGGTGCCACAACAATCACGTCCACTACAACCCGCTGAGGGTTGGGGCATTCACATATCACCAATGGGCTTCGGCTGACAATATCAGGTAAATCATCATTACAATCAACTCAAAAATATTATGAAGGTTTTAAAGTTTGGCGGCTCGTCGGTTGCCAATGCGGAGAACATCAATAAAGTCGTTTCAATTGTCGGGCAGAATTTACAGAAAGACAAAACGGTACTCGTGGTATCGGCATTCGGGGGCGTCACAGACCTGCTGCTGTCCGCCGCCAGATTAGCATCGCAGGGTGATGAATCGTACAGCGAACAACTGTCGGTTATTGAAAAAAGGCATCTCACGGCCGTGCAGGAGTTGATACCTGTTGCCAGGCAAAGCAGCCTGCTCAGTGCGGTAAAAAAACAATGCAATGAAATAGAAGACATTTGCAACGGCATCTTTTTGCTCAGGGAACTTTCCGCGCTTACCAGGGACAGGATGGTGAGTTATGGCGAACTGCTGTCTTCCCAAATTATTGCTGCGAAGTTCATTGCAGAAGGCATCGAAAATACTTGGAAGGATACTCGCGAGCTGATCGCCACCGACCTTAATTATGGCAATGCCAGGGTGGATTTTGAAAAAAGCAATGCGCAGATCACCACCTTCTTCAGTAAAAACAATTCTTCGCTGTATGTGCTGCCCGGTTTTATCGCTTCGGCATTCAATGCCACCACCACCACGCTGGGCAGGGGCGGTTCCGATTACACCGCAGCCATCCTCGCTGCTGCCCTTAATGCGGACATTCTCGAAATATGGACAGATGTTTCCGGCATCATGACGGCAGATCCCGGGCAGGTATCCAACGCGAAGATCATCGCGCACATCTCTTACCAGGAGGCCATGGAACTGTCGCATTTTGGCGCCAAGGTCATTTATCCTCCCACTATTCAGCCGGTGCTGAAAAGAAATATTCCCGTAAGAGTGAAAAACACTTTTGCGCCCGATCACGACGGAACGCTGATCGACAACTCTGCTGCACACAACGGAAGCATCATCAGGGGTATTACCAGCATTAACAACATTGCATTGCTGGGATTGGAGGGAAGCGGCATGGTGGGCATTCCAGGGTTTTCGAAGCGGTTGTTTGAAGCGCTTGCCGCTGCGAAGATCAACGTTATCATGATCACACAGGGTTCGTCTGAACATTCGATATGTGTAGCGGTAGACGAGCCAAGCGCCATAAAAGCAAAAGAATTTATTGACCAGGCCTTTGCTCCTGAAATAGCCGCCGGGCAAGTGGATCCGCTGGTGGTGGAGAAACAGTTGTCTATCCTTGCCGTTGTGGGCGACCACATGAAAAACCACCCCGGCATCAGCGGCAAAATGTTTGGCGCGCTGGGCAGGAACGGTGTAAATGTGCGCGCCATCGCGCAGGGCTCTTCTGAAAGAAATATTTCTGCCGTTATTTATCAGGCCGATGTAAAGAAAGCAGTGAACGTACTGCACGAAGAATTTTTCGAAACTTCTTTTAAGCAGATCAACCTTTTCGTAGCCGGTGTGGGCAATGTGGGCAGCAGGCTGCTTGCGCAATTGAAGCAGCAGGCCGATTACCTCCTGCATCATCTGCGTTTGCAGGTGAGGGTAGTAGGGATGGCCAACAGCCGCAGGATGGTATTCGATGATAATGGGATTGAGCTGGGCAACTGGAAAAAGACAATGGAAAAAGGCGAGGTGATGAACCTGGACAAATTCATTTCTGCAATACATTCAAAAAACCTGCGCAATTCGGTATTTGCCGACGTAACGGCAAACCCCGATCTCGCGGCAACGTACGACCAGTTGCTGTCGAAAAGCGTTTCGGTGGTGGCCTGCAACAAGGTGGCATGCTCCTCGTCGTTCGATTATTACAGGACGCTGAAAGATTTGGCGCGCGAATACAATGTGCCTTTCCTTTTTGAAACGAATGTGGGCGCCGGACTGCCCGTGATCGGCACGCTTAACGACCTGCTGAGAAGCGGCGACAAGATCAACAAGATACAGGCGGTACTGAGCGGCACCCTCAATTTTGTATTTAATAACTACAATGGCGAAAAGAGCTTTGCCGCCGTGGTAAAGCAGGCGCAGGACGAAGGATACACCGAGCCCGACCCGCGCCTCGACCTGAGCGGCATGGACGTGATGAGAAAGATCATGATTTTGGCAAGGGAAGCAGGCGAGCAAATCGAGATGGAAGATATTAAGAACGAGTCATTCATGCCCGCGTCGTGCATGACCGGCGACGTGCAGCATTTTTATGCGCAGATGGAGAAGGAAGAGGCGCATTTCAGAAAAATATATGAACGTGCAGCGGCGAACGGTAATAAGCTGAAATTTGTGGCGTCGTATGAAAATGGAAAGGCCGAAGTGGGTTTGAAAGAAATCGATCCGCAGCATGACTTCTATCATTTGTATGGAAAAGATAATGTGGTGTTGTTTTACACAGACAGGTACACGGAGCAGCCGATGGTGGTGAAGGGTGCCGGAGCGGGCGCCGAGGTAACCGCTTCGGGCGTTTTTGCCGATATCATCAGGGCCTCCAGGATTTAAGAAAGGTCGTTACCGGATATTAATATGAAGACAGTAAAAGTATTTGCCCCCGCATCTGTAGCCAACCTTGTTTGCGGATTTGACGTGCTCGGCATGTCGTTGCAGGATCCCGCCGATGAAATGACTATGAGTCTTTCAGGCGAGCCCGGACTGCGCATCGTTCATGAAGATGATTACGGGTTACCGGAGGCGCCGGAAAAAAATGTGGCGGGAGCAGCGTTGGGCGCCATGATGAAGGAGCTCGAACCCTCTGTAGGGTTTGATTTGCGGATCAACAAGCTCATCAAGCCGGGCAGCGGGCTGGGGTCAAGCGCGGCCAGTGCTGCCGGAGCCGTTGCTGCCGCCAATATGCTGCTCGACAACCGTTTTTCGCCCGGGGACCTCGTGCGGTTTGCGATGTCGGGCGAAAAGCTTGCTTCGGGCGTAAAACATGCCGATAATATCGCACCCTGTTTGTACGGCGGCATTACGCTTATCCGGTCCATACATCCGCTGGATATTGTGCAGCTTTCGTATCCCGAACTGCATGTGACGGTGGTGCATCCGCAAATAGAAGTCAAGACTTCCGATGCGCGGCAGATACTGCGCAAGCAGGTGTTGCTGAAAGATGCCATCAGGCAGTGGGGCAACATCGCCGGCCTGGTGGCGGGCTTTATGCAGAAAGATTATGCGCTGATCAGCAGGTCGCTCGAAGATGTGATCATCGAGCCGGTAAGAAGCATTTTGATACCGGGGTTCGCCGAAGTGAAGAGCCGGTGCAGGGATGCCGGTGCGCTTGGCGGCGGCATTTCGGGATCGGGCCCCTCGGTGTTCATGCTGAGCGTTGAAGAAAAGACGGCCCGTAAGGTAGCCGGTATAATGGAAGAGATTTATGGGTGCCTCGGCATCGATTTCAAGATATACGTAACTAAGATTGACGAAAAGGGAGTAAAGTCCAATGCGTTACTACAGCACCAATAAACAATCGCCAACCGTAGATTTCAGGGAAGCCACAATTGCCGGACAGGCGCCGGACCGCGGACTGTATTTCCCGGAAAAGATACCCGTGCTTTCCAGCGGCTTCTTAAAAGAGCTGGATAGTATGGACAAAGAAGAAGTGGCGTTCCGGGTCATTCAGCCTTATGTGGGCGATGTGATCCCCGAAAATGACTTACGGCAGATCGTGAGCGAAACCGTGAATTTTGAATTCCCGCTGGTAAAGGTCAATGACGACGTGTATTCCCTGGAACTGTTTCATGGTCCTACGTTGGCCTTTAAGGATGTGGGTGCGCGCTTCATGAGCCGCTGCCTGGGTTATTTTTCAAAAGGCAGAACGGACAGGGTGTATGTGCTGGTGGCCACGTCGGGCGATACGGGTGGCGCGGTGGCCAGTGGGTTCTACAATGTGGAAGGTGTGGAGGTGGTGATCCTCTATCCCTCCGGCAAGGTGAGCCTGGTGCAGGAAAAACAACTGACCGCCCTCGGTAAAAATATTCATGCACTTGAAGTGGACGGCTCGTTCGATGATTGCCAGAAAATGGTGAAGCAGGCTTTCATGGATCACGACCTGAAGGGAAAGATGTTCCTGACTTCGGCCAATTCTATCAATGTGGCCAGGTGGCTGCCGCAGCAGTTTTATTACTTCTATGCCTGCCAGCAGTGGAATAAGGCGTTTGGGGAGCCGGTAATTGCGGTGCCAAGCGGCAATTTCGGTAATCTGTGCGCCGGACTGTTGGCTTATAAGTCGGGGTTGCCGGTAAAACATTTCATTGCGGCCTGCAATGCTAATGATGTGGTGCCGGAATATTTTTTGAGCGGCCATTATGAGCCGCAACCTGCAATTGCCACCATCTCCAATGCCATGGATGTGGGCGATCCGAGCAATTTTGTGCGGATGCTGGAACTGTTTGGGAAGGATGTTGAGGAACTGCGTTCCATGATCAGCAGCTATAGCATCAGCGATGAGGAAACGAGGGCTACAATAAAGGAGGTGAAGGAGAAGTTTGGATACCTCCTGGATCCGCATGGTGCGGTGGGTTATGCGGCTGTTGAGCAGTATATCGCGGGCCATACGGGTGAGAGAGCGATATTTTTAGAGACGGCGCACCCGATCAAGTTTTATGATGTGGTGGAGCCGGTGATTGGTGAGCGGATACCGCTGCCCGGGGGTGTGAAGGATATTATGGAGAAGAAGAAGGTGAGTACTAAGATTTCGACGTATTATACTGAGCTGAAGGATTTTTTGCTGAATCGGTGAGGTCCACTCCCGTCTCCCGTCTTCCGTCTCCCGGAAAAGTGATTTTTAAAAAATTTTAACCTTTTCGAAAAAAAAGAAAAACGTTCGCCGTCGAACAAAACCGGAAAACAAACCTTTAAAAATCCCTTCTCATAAACCGCTTTATTTGACCTGTTTGTAAAAAGAATTTCCAAAGAGCCATCAAAGAAATGAGCAGTCTACTAATAAGGTAGACTAACAGCCGTAAGCAAAATCCTTTCGCTTTTCGCTGGTTCTCAGCGATTCAGCTTGTTTTTGGATGCGATATTTATCTATATTTGTGCACCTGATAGATAGACTAATGAGCAATCATCATCAACCGGTAATAATGTACACCTATAAGCGCAACACCTGTTGTTGTTGCTGATGAGTACCCGATTGCCTGCCTATTTCCCAACTATCACGATTCCCTTTTTTAATGAACAAAATGTTACAAGACTATATCCCTCATATCTCCGCCCGCTCGGCAGGATTGCCCATACATGAAGTGATCAGGCAACTCGAAATCGAGTTTCCGGGGCAGGTAACATTTTCATCGAGCTTCAGTTATGAGGACCAGGTGATCACCCATGAAATATTGAGTCATGACCTGCCCGTATCCGTATTTACGCTCGACACCGGCCGCATGTTTCCTGAAACGTATTCTGTGTGGAGCAGTACCAACGAACGCTACGGCAAGCACATCGTTCCTTATTATCCGAGGCA
>CBIGXK010000106.1:0-10949 GCA_966193805.1 uncultured bacterium
AAGCTGCCGGCATCTGTAGCTGTGTAGGTCACCTGCGTTTCCTCAAAAATGTTTCGCTGCCTTCGCCACAAGGCAAAAGGTTGGCGCGGGATGCCCAGTTCGGGTTTCATCCGCCAGCGCAATCCGAGCGGAACGATCGGCTGGTTAGGTGAGTTTTCGTTTGGCGGGAGCGTCATAAATTCTCCGGGAATCTCCGAAGCAGGAATGCCCTGTGTTTTTTTAGGCACCAGCGGTGCCAGCTCCAGCTCAAACATTATCGAAGGCAAAAAAGCCATAAGCTTGCATTTTAGTGGTTATGATTCCCATGGCGCCTTGTCCGGTAGTTTTACATTGATAAACTGCGTGTCGTTCATCAACGGATCATCAACAAGTAGAATATGCCTGTATCTTCTGAATGCCAGTTTGATGAATCCAGATGCATCATTCTTGAACAACACAAGCGAACGGCACGCACCGGTGGTGTAAACAATGCTTTCGGTAATCGCCGATCCGGTCTCTTTGATTTCCATCCATACCTGTTTACCCATCTTGAAATGCTGTATCGCATCGTCGTCGGGTGTAGGCGTTTTTACTTCAACCGGCGCCTGCATGGTACGCAACAGCATTTCAGGCGCATCGATGAGCAGACCAACTTTCTTTGAAGGCGCGTCGCTGCTCCAAAGCAGGGTAATGCCCGGATGGCGCGCGGCGGGAATGTCGCTGCCGAACGATGCGAGCAGGGCATTTTCCATGTCTGCATCGGAAACGGTGTTCAGGTTGATGGTTTCCAGCTTTTCGGGCAACGTGTCATTGGGAATGACGAATGAAAGCGGCTTCGGTGTCAGCGTCAATGCTGTTTTTAATCTTTTTTCCTGGATGTTTGCTGCATTGACGACTTGTGCGAACTCCTGTGCGCTCTCATAACGTGAAGTAGTAAACGCAGTGCGGTACAATGGTGTTACGGGATCTTCAGGCGGCGGCGTCGATTCGATATCGAGCATATAGCTGGTAAGGCGGTCGAGTGGAATATCTACTGTAAACACCTGGTGTTGCGTGGTTTCAGTTATTCCCGGGATGCAGCGCATGTCCAGGACCACTTCTTCAAGTGTTGCCGCAAATGGGTTCTTTAATTTCGCCTTTACCGCCTGCAGCACAGGGAGGTCGAGCACCGGGTTTTCAGGCGGATGATTGCCGTTGGCTTTTCTCAGCTTCACCTTCAGTGTTTTTCCGAAAGCTTTGAACAGTTGAATGGCTGCGGCATCATTGAAAATGAACTGCACCTTGTCTTTCGTGAAAAATCCGTCTGCATTATTTTCAGGTATCATCGCAAGCACCCATGGATTAAGACGCTTCGGCGAATGACTGGTGGTTCTGAATTTAAATTGCTGGTTGTAGTCTTTCGATTTCTTCTTGCTGTGATCGGTCGATTGCCTGATCGTTCCGGTATATTTTACGGTAACGGTGTACAATGTATTCGGAACAAACAACGGACGCTTGTCGCCTTCCTCGAGCGCTTTTACCACTACGTCCACCATTTCGCTTTGATAATGTTGTTGCGACTCAACACGCTTCATCTCAGCTTTCGACAAGGTTTCCACCACGCCCAGCATTGCAGCAGGAGGACGTCTCAAAACAAAGTTTGGTTGCGGTTCGTCATGCCGGTACAACAGTTCGATACGGGTAATGGCTTTAGAAGGTTTGTATTCCATGAGGAACATCAGGTGTGTTCGCGGGAACATGCCGGTGAACAGGGTAACAACGCGCCTCACATCGCTCAGCCACGGCCCCGCAGCATTTTGCCAGTTCGGCGGCAGTTGGCTGAAGCTTGAAATATACTGCCCGGGCATTTTTATTTCTTCCACTATCTCTCCTTTTTCATTGAAGGCCCTGAGCACCATGAACTCGGCCACCTTTTTCTCTGCGTTGGTGCAGAGCAGCGCGCGCACAAGAGCGGCGTCGCCTGTTTCTATTAAAATTCTTTCCCTGTTGCCCGCAGTGTCCAGGAATTTTTGAGTGATGTCTTTTAATTGCTGCGCAAGCGTGCCGTCGAGCAGTCCGTCCATCCATTTCAGCGACGGGAACTGCAGCGCCTGTCCGTTTTCAACGCCTCCCGAAGGCGGGATCACTTTTGCCGGATCGAGTATTTGTCCGGTTAAGCGCGAAGCGTAATCAAGCATCAACTGATTATTGCGGTTGGGGTAATCACCTTCATGAACATACAGTTTCAAATTCGGGAACTCGCTTCGCTGGGTGCCCGGAGGATCGGGCCATGCGATGCCGTTTAATTTCCATCC
The DNA here is from genome assembly GCA_966193805.1 of uncultured bacterium. Taxonomy (GTDB): domain Bacteria; phylum Bacteroidota; class Bacteroidia; order Chitinophagales; family Chitinophagaceae; genus Flavitalea. Next base: position 2,274 of record CBIGXK010000106.1, read on the forward strand.
GGCGGGTGAATAACCGGGGAAGGGATCGCCTGGATTTCTGATGATGGAATTAGTGGTGATGGTAAAGTGCGCATTAAAGGTCCACAATATGCTTGTGGCCGGAGCGATCGGTTGGCAGATCACTTCAAACCGGTCGCGAATGGTTTGTTCCTGCTGCTGCGAGCGCTGGTACGCACTGGGGAAGGGCACCGGTATCCAACTGTTGAGGGCAAGGTTCACGCCTTTGTCTGTTGCTTGCGAGTCGCCCGATGCATTGGGTCGTGCCGGCTGCCACCAGGTTACCGGAATAGTGAGTCCGCCAGGAATTGCCGGGCTGATGGTGATCTCGGCCACTTCGTACTTCATCTCCCGTTCGCCCGGGTTGCCGGGAACACCGCCCATGGAGAACCATCCTTCACTTCCGGGCGGAAGGGTGGGGACGAACGAACTGGGCTGAAGGCCGGTAAATGCCGCAGCCATCACGGGTGGATATTGCATTTGCAACACAGGTATCACATCGATGGGAACATCGGTTATGAGTTCGCCACCTTCATGAACCACGCCGAGCGAACTATCCACCGGTGAATCGGTGGCCTGGCCATCGAGCAGCGCCGGCGAATGACTTTGGAGTGAAAGGCCGTTGACAAGCTTCGCGGGCTCCGGAAGCGGTTGTGGGTCACCGATAGTAATGTCCACGCAGCCGCTGATGGAAGTGAGCCAGAGGTCGATGCTTCCGCAAACTTCTCCTTTCACGTAAAGGGGTTCGGGCGCTTCTACGTCCATCTTTGCGCTTGCGCCCAGTCCTACGAACCACAGGTGAATTCTGCCTTCCAGCGTCATTCTTCCGAAGAAATGCAATGGCGCCGTCGAAACACCCACATCAAGCGCACCGCTGACCTTCGCATACAGTCCCGAACTTTCGTCGCCTATTACCAGTGATGCCGCTATGCCTGCGGCAACTGAAAATCCATTTAAGGGGCCCAGGGGAAAGTCGGGAATACCTTTTCCATCGAACATCAAATAGGCGGTACCTTTCGCGATGCCAAGAATCTCGGCGGAGGCCTTGCTTCGAAGACTGCCGATGTACACGTGCCAATCTTCTACGTCATGAAAATTAAACTGGGTGTCGATGGGCACTTCCAGTTTCAGTAAATTTTTGATTTCATATTTGAAGATGAGGCCGATGGCGATGTAGCCCACCTGGAAATTGAGATCAACGACCGCCAGTATGCCGATGGTTTGATCTGCAGGTTTTCCCGAAGGCGGCCGCACGGTAATGATTTGTGCCTTTACAAAAATAAGGATGCGCGGGCCCGGCAGTTCGAGCACCAGCATCCCTTTGAGGTTGAGGATGAATGCGCCTTCCATGGTACCCAGCACCATGCCCACGCCAAAGCTCCACCTGTCTGGTGCGGCCACCCATGTTCGCTGCCCGTCAACCGCGAGCAAATGCGGCTCGCCTTTGGCTTTGTTGTAAAACCAATCCAACGCTACCGGTAAGCCGGGATTGACAGGTGAATCTTCGTTGCGCTTGTAATGCATGCCGAACAAGCCGAGCAGCCCGTAAATGCCGAGCCCTGAATTGGCGAGTGGTATGGGTGCCGGAAATTCGATGCCGAGGCCAAGGAAAAAAGCAGTGATGCGCCGGTCGCCATCCTGTAGATTTTCGAGGCCCACCGAAGCCTGAACGCGCAGTTTCAGTGGTATGAGCGTTACATCCAGCGCACCGGCAAAGCCACTGTCGCGAATGTCCAAAAAGCCGCTGCCCTCAAGCGCACCGGGAATATTTACAGAAATACCTGTGGGAATGATGGTGGGCGCGCCTGGTGGATCGATGGGCATCCTCACGCGCACAGTATCGATGGAAATAACACCGAGGTTGGCGCTGATGCCAAGATCCATCTCCATCACCAGCGGGTTCTGACGGGCAACCCTAACCGAATCTACGCGAAGTATCGGGCCCAGCGGACCGCCCACAACAAGCGAGCCCGGTTCTGCCATGCCCAGTTCGAATCCTTTACTGGTATCGAAAACAGATTCATATCGCGGATCGCCCTGGCCGTTTATCCTGAAGCCGAAGCCGCGGTAACGGACACGTGTCGGAATCGGAAGGCCGGTGTTCGGATCTTCTTTCGACCGGATAGTAAGAATTCCGAGATTGATATTGACCGAAAAATCGACGGCGTAGTCAAAGATGAACGATACGTCGCCAAACTTTGTTTGTTCCGTGCCTTCATCATCTGCCAGCAATTCGGTGGCGCTCACTTCGATGCCGAACAGTGTGAACTTTTTGAATTTCACCATTCCTGTTAACCCGATAACCGTTGCTGTAACCACTTCGGCACCTGCAATGACCGCCTTTGTCACCGCTTCATCGCCCTGCGCATTCACAGCCGAGTCGATGCCGGAATTCAGCAGCGGCGCGAAAATCAGTAAGCTGCCGAGCGTATTGGCGAGGACGCCGGTGCTTTCCTTCGTTACCCATCCGTCGCGCGATTCCTGGTCGAAGCCGACTTTCAGCAACTGTGTCAATTTCCTGGTCGCAGTGTCGTAACTGATAGTAAGCTTAAAGTCGAGTATTCCCTGTTCACCGCTTTGACTCGCGCCGGGCGCAGTTTTTACGTCAGACGTTTCTGCACTGCCCTCGTCATTTCTTGTGTCGCCCTGCTTGATAAAGCCCTTCGTTTCTTCATCCGCCCGGATAAAATCCAGTTCGCCACTAAATTCACCGAGCACCAGTTCATTTCTTTCGTAACGAACCCTGAGGCCGAGTTTTCGAATGATCGGCGGACGTTCGGGTTCACTTGCTTCCGGTGGATGCTCAACGGTTGCAGGTGAGGGTGTCGATGGAGCTTCCACCAGTTCAACGGTTGCCGTGCGGCCCTTATCGTTTGTCTTGGATTCGGAAACGGCGATGGCTACCCGAAAACGTTCGTCGCTGTTTGTTGTCTGATCTTCCTGGTCGGCGATGTTGGAATAGGGAAATATATTAACGTTTCTCGAAGGCGGGTCTCCCAAAATTTTTTTGATCAATCCCTGCAACACTTCTGCGCGCCGTTTTGAGAGTTCCATATTTTTACTCTCATCAAAGCCGCCTTCTTCATTGCCGTTGCGCGGGTCCTCAAATGAAGCAAAACCGTAGATGTCTATTCTTCCCTGGGTCTTTTGAAGAAATTCGTTCAGCGCGGCGTTGATACCGGAAAGTGATGCGCCGAAGGATCCGGTTGACAGGCCGATACGCGTATCATTCTTCGTGGCGAGGTCACTGACGACTTTTGCAGGGGCAACATCGGGTTTTAGCGGGTACGCGCGGCTGAAATAGACTTTGAGCGAAACAGAGCTTGCCGCAGCATACGTTCCGATAACAAGTTCCTGCTGCTGTTGTGTGGTGGTGATCGTAGCCAGAGAAGTGGTGGGCGGCCACGTGGCCACCAAATTTGCAGGCTCATCATCTTTTGTGAGCATGAATTTATAATGCCCCTCTTCGTTGCGCGACATCTCCTGGCCGTTAACAAGAAGTTTTGCATTGTCCTGTGCGGGCGAGAGTTTTATCAGCGCGAACTGGTCGTTGCTGAGGTGGTTCAGGCAGATGATCTCCACACCGGGATCGCCGCCGCTCAACTGGAAAAATACCTGGAATTTTTTGTCGGGCGGAGCTGTTTCTTTACCGGCTACTTTTTGCACCTGCACAAATTCCTGCCAGTGGTTATTGTTACCCCCATCGGCAACATTTATTTCTATCTGGGCGGTTTCCTGTGTCAATACGATCGGCCATACCGGGCGATTGACGCCGGCACTGGTATCGGCATTGATGGTGTTGCCATCCAGTTTCACGGATGCCGTGTAAGGAGAGATGCTTCCTCTTATGGAAAGATGCAGTTCAGTGTCGCCGGTAATCGTGACCGCGCTTTGCGTCACTGTGGTGTTGCCATCGTTGTGCCTGGTGATGTCTCCTCTTTTTAGTTCGAGCGGTGTTTTGGAATTCTTGCTGTAAAAAACAGGCAGCACTTCCAGCTTGCCGCCTCTTCGAAGAATGTCGAGTGCGATTTCGCCTGAAAATCCCTTGTCCTGGTCGAACAGCAGGTCGCTGCCCCTCGCGCTGAAAGCAAAGCCCGTGGTGCGGCCGGGGGCAACAAAGATCCTGATGAGCGGCACCCAGAAGCCGTTGAAGTCATCACCTGTACCAAACTGTTCAAGTATTTCCGGCGGTGTAACGTCGTCGCTGAAGTCGGCAACCACGCGCTCGATGCCAAAACCCACCCGCCTTGAACTGTGCAGAAAAACTGGCGGGTTGACGGTAAACAGCCTGGCGGTTTCTTTGTCGCCGGGATCGTCGAAGCCTGCGGCGTCCCACGACTTAAAAGTAACATCCAGATTACCTGCCGAATCTTTTTGTTCGAGTACAAAAGCGAGCCTCGGAAATTCAAAGGTCACGTCTTTCGCGTCGTCATCAGGTTCGAGCCATCCGTCTGCGCTGAATTTCGCGGGAAGGAAATCTTTTCTTGGCAGCTTTATCTGAACGGTCCGCAACAGCAACTCGAGCCTGAAATCGACGCCAGGCAGGTCGGAGACGGCGGGTGTGCCAGTGTCTGCAAACTGCGTCATGAGGTCGTTCAACTGCTGCATGTCGGTTAAATCGCCTCCGGTTAAACCGGTTGTGTCGATTTGTACAGCGGCGCCTTTACGCGGCACGGTCATGCGAAAAGACACCTGGTCGTCGAGCCAGGAAAGCTCCTGGCCGTTTTCCGAAGTGATCGAAGAGGAAGAAGGGGTGTCGGGATTTGCCTTTCCGTCGCCACCGAATTTCGCGGTGCCCGAATAAACGATTATCGATTCGTCGATAGCGGTATGCAGTTCTTCCACCGAAAGATAGTCGAGGATGGTGGTGGCGATTTTCGAAAGTGTGGAGGCAGGACCGCTAAAAGAAGAAGAAAGTTTGGAGCCCGCTTTCTGAAGGGCGTTTATTTCCAGTCCCGTTGAGTTCTCGACAAGCATCCCGAACGCGACGTAAGGCTGAAGCAGTTCATAGAATCCCAATTTCTCAGACATGCAGAAGCTGTTTAAATGATGATTTAAACTTCACACCTAACAACCTTGAATAAAAACTGAGGGTAGCTGGAGTAGATTATGCCACTAATTCTGCCTGAACGGATAATTAAGCCAGATGAGTCATTGAATGTACTCAGTTTCCTGCGGATTAAAAAAAAATTTATGCTGAGCGTAAATCTACGATGACCGCCTTCGCATATTTCCGGACGCGCAATCCGGGTGTGAGTTTTCATTTCCAGTCTTAACAAAAGGTTGTTAAACTTTTTTTCTTTGCAGGGTTCCAATGATACTGACGTCAAATTGTCCATCCAATATATCAGGAACATATGCGCTGTATATTTACCCTTTTACTCTCAAGCCTGCTGATCACGGCATTTGGTCAAAACGTACCTGTTAGCGGCAGCATTCATGACCGCCTCGATCATGCGCCGCTTTACGGCGCCACCATCTCTTTTCAGTCGAAAACGGATTCAGCCCTTCAATTTTTTGCCATTACCGACTCAGCCGGCAACTTTTACGTGTCGGCGGCGCCCGGCAACTATAGGTTAGCGGTAAGCACAGTCGGTTATTTGTCGTTCGACAGCCTGTTAACAGTAACAGACGGCAATCCTTTGCAGATAGATAATATTTTGCTGGTGAAAAATGAGGGCCTGCTCGAAGAAGTAACGATAAAGGCGACGCCGCCGGCCGTGAAACAAAAAGACGACACGCTGGAATACAATTCAGCCTCGTTCAGGGTAAATCCCGATGCGAGTGCGGAGGACCTGGTAAGAAAAATGCCTGGCATAACGGTAGGTCAGGGAAAGGTGCAGGCGGGCGGCGAAGATGTAAAGAAAGTAACCGTTGACGGCCGCGAGTTTTTCGGCGAAGATGCCACTGCCGCACTGAAAAACCTTCCCGCTGAGATCATAGATAAGATACAGGTGTTCGACAGGCTGAGCGAAGAGGCGCAGCTTACCGGTATTGAAGATGAGAATACCGCAAAAGGCATCAACATCGTAACGAAGCCAAACATGCGCAACGGCCAGTTTGGACGTGTGTTTGCAGGTTATGGCACCGATGGCCGTTATTCGGCCGGAGGCAACGTCAGCATATTCGACGGCACGCGCCGCATTTCACTGGTTGGACTGACCAACAACATCAATATGCAGAATTTTGCCACCGAAGATCTTCTGGGCGTGATTAGCAGCGGCGGCCAGCGCGGCGGTGGTCGCCGTGGCGGCAGGGGCGGTGGCGGCGGAAGAGGTTTCGGCAATTCGGGCAACTTCCTGGTCGGACAGCAAAGCGGTATCAGCAAAACAAATTCGTTCGGCATCAATTTCTCCGACCAATGGAGCAAGAAGCTGGAAGTGACGGGAAGCTACTTCTTCAACAACAGCAACAACAACGCCGAAGAACAGGTGAACCGCGAGTACTTTATTAACGCAGATTCGAGCCAGTTTTATAATGAAAAGAGTACGTCTCGCTCCGAAAATTACAATCACCGGTTCAATATGCGACTGGAGTACAAAATGGATTCGTCGAACACGCTCATCTTCACACCCAATATTAGCTTTCAAAAAAACGAAGCGCTGTCGGGCGTAACGGCAGAAAATTTTACTGAAGGCAAAAACATTACCAGTCAATCGGGCAATAGCAACATTAGCAATAATTCAGGGTATAACATCAATAATAACATCCTGTTCAGGCACGCGTTTGCAAAACGCGGAAGGAGCCTCACCGTTAACCTGGGAACTTCTTTCAACAACAGGGATGGTGAAACGTTTCTTGAAGCCGTGAACCATTCGTTTGAAACAAATGGCGGACTCGATGATTCTTTGCGGCAAATGAGCAACAAACAGCAGGACGGGTACCAATTGTCGGCAAGTATTTCCTACACCGAACCGGTGGGCAAAAAGGGGATGTTGCGGTTTAATTACAGGCCCTCTTACTCCGTTAACCATTCCGACCGCGACGCCTTTCAGTATGATTACTTTAACGGCAAATACAGTCTGTTCGACACGAGCCTTTCCAATCAGTTCGACAATACCTACGCACGGCAGAACGGCGGTGTGAGTTACCGGTACGGAACCAGGGCCAATTCGTTTTCAATCGGCATCAACTACCAGCAGGCAGATCTTCACAGCGACCAGGAATTTCCTTACCGGGCCACTGTCGACAGAACTTTTCGGAACATTTTGCCCAGCGCAATGTGGAACAGCAAGCTCTCGCCAAAAAGCAGCATCAGGTTGTCGTACCGTTCAAACACCTCTGCGCCTTCCATCAACCAATTGCAGGATGTGATCAATAATAATAACCCGCTGCGGCTTTCTACGGGCAATCCTAACCTCGATCAGCAGTTTTCGCACAATATGATTTTCAGGTACACTTACACCAACAGTACAAAGGGCATCAGTTTATTAAGTAATTTATTTTTTCAGAAGACGGATAACTATGTGGGCAACGCCACCTTTCTCGCCTCTGCCGATTCTGTCATATCCAGTTCAGTAACGTTGTATAAAGGATCGGAGCTGACCAAGCCAATAAACCTCGACGGATACTGGAACCTGAGGTCATTTGTGACATTGGGGATGCCGCTGAAATTTATTAAATCGACACTTAACTGGAACGCCGGTTACAGCTATGGAAAGGTTCCGGGGTTGATCAATAATGTTTCGAATGTTTCGGAAAACCAAACGTATAATGCCGGCGCTGTACTGGCGAGCAACATCAGTGAAAATGTGGACTTCACGGTGTCGTACACGGCCAACTTTAACAAGGTGAAGAATTCAATACAGCCGGCGTTGAACAATAACTATTTCAGCCAGGTGGCGGGGGCAAGGCTGAATTTGCTGAGCAACAACGGTTGGTTATTCCAGAATGATTTGAATAACCAGTCGTACCGCGGGCTTACAGACGGCTACAATCAAAGTTTCTGGTTATGGAATATTGGCGTAGGCAAGAAATTCTTAAAGAAGAACAGGGGAGAGCTGAAGCTAACTGTTTTTGATTTGCTGAAACAGAACCAAAGCATCTCCAGGAATGTGGAAGAAACTTATATCGAAGATGTGCAGACGCAGGTACTTCAGCAATATTTTATGCTGACGTTTACGTACAATCTTAGAAATTTTGGAAAAAGATAAGGAAACGGGAGACGGAAGAAATATTCTCCCGTCTCCCGTCTTCTTTAAAACTTAAACGCTATACTGCCCGTAACACTCCTTAGCTTCTGCGGGTTCATGGTGCCATAGCCGATCCAGTAATGCTTGTTGGTAAGATTATCGAGCTTAAGACCGAGCCTTACTTTGGGATGATTGTAGAAAATTGTTGCGTTCAACACCGTATATGCGGGTAAAATAAATTCGCCATACGCCACACTGTTGAGGATCTTGTTATCGCTGGCATAGTTTCCGCCAAAGCCTGCTCCCAGTCCTTTCAGCTTTCCTGCCGGAAAGGTGTAGCTGATCCATCCATTAGCAGTGGTGGGCGACATTGCCGTAGCGGGGCGCCTGCCCTTAACGTCGGCGTCTGCCTCTTCCATCTTCGAATCATTATAAGCAAATCCGGCGATTACATTCAAGCCCTGCACGGGGTTGGCAATCAACTCGGCTTCAAAGCCTTTGCTAACCTGTGTACCGTCCTGTATCGAAAAATTGGGGCGGGTGGGGT
>CBIGXK010000107.1:0-10881 GCA_966193805.1 uncultured bacterium
GCGGACACGTCATCGATCCGAAAAATAACATTGACGCAAAAATGGATGTGGCCATCGCTGAACATAAAATATTCAGGGTGGCGGCAAATATCCCGGCGGCATCTGCCAAAAAAGTGATCGACGTAACGGGCATGTATGTTACCCCCGGCCTCATCGACATGCACGCTCATCATTTTCCCATCATCTCCGATTACCGGATCGGCGATCCCTTTCCTGATGGCTTCACCTTTCGCAACGGCATTACCACTTCGGTCGATGCCGGAAGCTCCGGATGGAAATCTTTTGAAAAGTTCAAAGAATATACGATCGATCACTCAAAAACGCGCATTCTTGCCTGGCTGAATATTGTGGGCGAGGGGTTTTTGGGAAGAGAGCCCTACGAGCAGAATACCGGCGACATGGATGCGCGCCTCACTTCGCTCGCAGTAGAAAAGTATAAAGATTACATAGTAGGCATAAAAGTGGCCCATTACACAGGGTACGACTGGATACCCGTTGACAGGGCGGTAGAAGCGGGTAAGCTGGCAAATGTGCCAATAATGGTGGACTTCGGTGAGCACAAGCCGCCGCTTTCTATTGAAGAATTATTCATGAAGCATTTCCGTCCGGGCGATATCTTCACGCATTGCTTCGCTAACGGTGCATCGAGCCGCGAAACACTCGTCGACGAAAAAGGAAAAGTAAAACCATTCGTATTTGAGGCGCAGCGAAAAGGCGTGATCTTCGACGTGGGTCATGGTGGCGGCGCTTTTGCTTTTGCGCAGGCAATACCCGCCCTGCAGCAGGGTTTGCTGCCGAACTCCATCAGCACCGATTGGAACAAAAATAGCATGAACGGCGCCATGAAGGACCTGCCGAATGTTATGTCCAAATTCATGGCAATGGGCCTCGACCTGCCAACGGTAATTAAACTAACAACAATGAACCCTGCAAAAGAAATTCAGCGTGAAGACCTTGGCAACCTGTCGGTTGGCGCCGAAGCGGATGTTGCGGTGTTTAGCCTCAGAAAAGGAAATTTTGGTTTTGAAGATGTACGAAGGCTGAAAATTATGGGAACACAAAAACTGGAAACAGAACTAACCATTCGCGCCGGAAGGGTAGTGTATGATCTCAATGGGCTGAGCATGTCACGCTACAAGTAACCCAAAATATTGCTTCAGCATGGGACTTTTGCAGGATAATAGGTCTTTTTCAGTAGAAGAGTTAACTTCAACCGTAGCTTCTTCCAGACAAAACACCCGGAGCGATTACCCGAAACGCTCTTACATAGATTTGAAGGGACAGTAAGGGTACAGGAATGCACAATCGTCTTTTGTTAATGAAGTAAATATGAAAATCAAATTCGTTTTCAGTGATTTCCCATTAATGCGCGTTGCGGCTATCGTAGGGATATTGCCGCTTTTTCTGTTGTTTCCCGCAATGATGCACGCACAGGAATACGACCTGTTGATCAAAAACGGACATGTCATCGACCCGAAAAACGCCATCGACGGGGAGATGGACGTTGCCATCAATGACGGGAAGATCGCACGCGTTGCGAAAAATATCCCGAAATCGTCTGCAAAAAAAGTGGCTGATGCAAAAGGTATGTATGTAACGCCCGGTTTCATCGACATCCACACACATGTTTTCGTGGGAACGAAAAACGGTTTTGCAGAAGGATTTTCAAGCGTTTCGCCCGACGATTTTACATTGAAAGCCGGCGTCACCACCGTAGTGGACGCAGGAACATCCGGCGCAAACAATTTTCATGTATTGAAGGAAGATGTGATCGACCGCTCCAAAACGCGTGTGCTGGCCTTTCTCAACATTTTCAGCAATGGATTCAGCAGCGGAAACGCCGTTGAGCACAACGCCAGCGACATGAACCCTCAAATGGCGGCGGATACCATAAAAAAATATAGCGACTACATCGTGGGTATGCGGATAGGACATTATAGCGGTAAAGACTGGGCGCCATTCGATAAAGCAGTGCAGGCTGCGAAAATGACGCAAAGGCCGCTGCTAGTAGAATGTCATCTTCCGAATTTTACCCTGCAGGATCAATTGAAGAGAATGCGGCCGGGAGATATCATCACACATGCTTACGAACAGGTAAGTGAGCGGATGCCGGTAGTGGATTCACAAGGCGTGCTGCGACCCTTCGTAATAGCCGCTGAAAAAAGAGGTGTTCTGTTTGATGTGGGACATGGCGGCGCCGGTTTCTGGTTCAGCCAGGCAATTCCCGCTATGAAACAGGGACTTCTGCCGAACTCGTTTGGAACTGACCTTCACCGTTACAGCATGAACGCGGGCATGAAAGATATGCTCAATGTCATGTCGAAGTTTCTCAACATGGGTATGAGCCTGAATGATGTGATCCGCCGCGCCACTTGGAGCGCCGCGCAATCTATCAAACGCGAAGACCTCGGCAATCTTTCGGAAGGGGCCGTAGCCGACGTGGCCGTCATTAGTATGCTGCACGGAAACTTCGGCTACGTGGATGCCGGGCACAACAGGCTCGACGGAGACAGGAAACTGCAAACGGAACTCACCGTTCGGGAGGGTAAGGTGGTGTTTGACCTGAACGGCCTCACCGCGAAGGAACTTGACAGCAAGTACACATTAGCTCACTAATAAATCATCAACGAACATGAATAGAAGAGATGTTATCAAAGGTTTGACGTTGCTTCCCGTGGGATCGAGCGTTTTTCCTTTGTCTTCTGCATTCGGCGCTCCGGCAGTACGGTCCGGCACCGGTCCTTTAAAACCAGGTCCCGATATCTTTCAGTCTATCGGCGTTGAGCCGCTTATCAATTGCATGGGCACATTCACCATCATCGGCGGCTCGCTTGAACGCGCCTCTGTGCGCGAAGCCATGGAAGCGGCCTCAAGAAATTTTGTGCAATACGATGAGCTGGCCACCGGCATCGGTCAGCGCATGGCCGAACTTACCGGCGCCGAGTGGGGTATGGTGTCGGCGGGATGCGCAGCAGGGCTCAAACATGTTGCAGCCGCCTGCGTAACAGGTGGCAATCCCGAAAAACTCGTTCGCATCCCTGATCTCACCGGCTTCGAAAAAACAGAAGTTGTTGTTCCGCGGCGCTCGCGCAACGTTTACGACCACGCCATCAGGAACGTGGGCGTTAAAATGATTGACGTTGAAACCCTCGAGGAATTGGAGACTGCGCTGAATCCCAAAACGGCAATGATCTATTTAACTGCCAATAGCAGGGAGCCGTTAACGCTCGAAAATATTGTCAGAATAGCCAAACCGAGAAATATTCCCATACTCGTGGATGCCGCTGCCGAGGACCTCACCATCCCCAGCGTTCACCTGCAAAAAGGGGCGACCATCGTTGCTTATAGCGGAGGAAAGGCATTTTGCGGACCGCAATGTTCAGGCATTCTTCTCGGTCAAAAAGATATTCTTCAATCCGCATGGCAGGCGAGCTCACCTCATCATGGTCCCGGCCGCGACAACAAAGTGGGACGTGAAGAGATGATCGGTGCACTGGCCGCCATCGAGGCCTGGGTAACCTTCGATCACAAAGGCCAATGGAAAAAGTGGCTCTCCTACCTCGATACCGTGGCGAAACGCGTTGCCAAAATCGACAGTGTCAAAACCGAAGTACACGAACCTCCGGGATTATCTAACAAGAGTCCGTCACTCATCATTAGCTGGGATCCGGCAAAACTGCACATCACCGGCGAAGAAGTGGCTGAAGAGCTGGGCAGAAACAAACCCCGGATCGCCCTGGCCTTTGGCAGGCGCCGCAACGCACCAAGCGAGGACGGAATGACATCAATTAACATCACCGCCGGACAAATGCAGCCGGGAGAGGATAAGATCGTTGCAGACAGAATTCACGGTGTGCTGTCTAAAAAAAGAGACCCGAAGCCGGCATCGCTCAAGGCGCCCGCTTCAAACGTAACCGGCCGCTGGGATGTTACTGTTGAATTTTACAGCAGCAAGGCCCAATACGACTGGATGCTGGGACAAGAGGGTAACTGGATCGAAGGGATCCACAAAGGTACCTTTTCGTCGAGCGATGTGTATGGTACACTGGAAGGCGACCAGATAAGAGTGCGCAGTTCCGAATCCAGGCCGGGCGACCACCTTGCATTCACCTACACAGGCACTGTTTCCGGCGACACCATGTCGGGATCGGTGTACATGGTAGAATATGGAACAGCAAAGTTTACAGCAAAACGGTCAGCATCATCGAGGCCTCATGTGCCGTTAACCGTTCCGGGAGGACCGCCATTGGCTACCTAGCGGGCTGTTGCCGTGCGGGCAATCGGGCTTTTGAGTGCGTGATGCCGGAGGGTTTATGTTTAACGGCCGTCGTCATTTTTCTGTGTGGCATCCTGCAGTTGCACGAGTACCTTGTCGATCCTTTGTGCATCCATGTCGATGATCTCCATTGAAAACCCTTCCCACTCGAACTTGTCACCTGTTTGGGGTATTCTTTTCAGCAGGTGAAGGATGAATCCTGCCAGCGTATCGAATTCCTGTTCGCCCTCGTTCATCATGTCCGTCTTTTCGAACTTCGAAAGAAAGTCGTAAAACGGTATCTGCGCGTCCACCAGGAAGGTGCCGTCTTCTCTTTCAGTGATCTCGTAATCGTCGTCATGGTCTTCGGGGATGTCGCCGATGATGGCTTCGAGGATATCATTCAGCGTGATCATCCCGAGAATGCTGCCATATTCGTCGATGATAAAACACGAATGGATTTGTGATTGCTTATATTTTTCCAATACCTGGTACGCCGTGTTATTTTCAGGAACATACAGCGGCGGCTTCATCAGGTCCTTGAATTTTGTTACATCGTCGGCCACATAAAGGTCCTTGATGGACACCACTCCCTTGATGTTGTCGATCTGCCCGTCGCAGATCGGATACACGGAATGCGGGTCCTCGAGGATTTTTCCTTTAATGGACGCTTCCGTGTCGTTAAGATCGAACCAAACCAGGTCGCTGCGGTGCGTCATCAGCGACGTGATGTTCCTGTCGCCAAGGTGAAAGACTCTTTCGATGATCTCGTGTTCCGCCTCCTCGATGGTGCCCTGCTCTGTGCCTTCGCTGATGATCGCCTTTATTTCCTCCTCCGTCAGTTGGTTGTCGGCAGTTTTGATATTCAGCAGCCTGACGATGACAAAAGTGGATTTGGTGAGCAGCCAGATGAAGGGGTGGGTGATCACGCTCAAAATGCGCATCGGCTTCGCGAGGAATTTGGACACGGCTTCGGGCTTGGCGAGGCCGAGACGTTTCGGCACCAGTTCGCCGAGCACCATGGAAAAATAAGTGATGATCACCACAATGATTGCTGTGGCGATGCCGTAGCTGTAATCTTTAAGCGGTTCGAAGCGTTCCAGGAAGTGAATGAAATTGGTTTTCAGTTTTTCTCCGGAGATGATACCGGTCAGAATACCGATCAGTGTGATCCCTATTTGAACCGTGGAAAGAAATGTATCGGGATGGCTGGCAAGTTCAAGCGCTTCTTTGGCGTTTTTGTCTCCTTTATTTGCCTGAGCCTCAAGTCTCGACTTTCTTGCAGATACCAGTGCGATTTCAGCCATCGAGAATAAACCATTCAATAAAATCAGACCCAGGATCAGTAAAATTTCTCCCATTTAATTTAATATTAGTCTAAACTAAGCATTTCCTGCCCAGTAAAGCCGGGGCCTCAGCCTATTATACAAAAGTAGGCAAAGGAAAGTGGACCGCGGTTGGTGTCAAACCATTATTTTTGCAGTTAAAAAACAGCGATATAAAGTGGCATTGATCAAAAGTATTTCGGGAATTCGTGGTACAGTTGGAGGAAAGACTGGAGATAATTTAACGCCGCTCGATGTAGTAAGGTTTACTGCCGCTTTCGGCGGCTGGCTGCTTGAAAAATCCGCAAACCGCAAAATTGTAGTGGGCCGCGACGGCCGCATCAGTGGAGAAATGGTTCAGCACCTTGTGGTGAATACGCTGACGGCACTGGGATTTAATGTTGTGGATGTGGGTCTCTCCACCACGCCAACTGTTGAAATTGCCGTGACGGGCGAAAAAGCTGCAGGCGGCATCATCATTACTGCCAGCCACAATCCACGCGAATGGAACGCACTCAAGCTGCTCAATCACAATGGTGAATTCATCAGCGCAGCAGACGGTGCAGAAGTGCTTGATAAAGCCGAAAAAGAAGATTTTACTTTTGCCCCGGTTGAAAAGCTGGGCACACATGCTACCAACACCAGTTATCTCGAAAAGCACATCAGTGCTGTCATCAATTATCCGCTGGTCGAAGTTGAAAATATTCGCAAAAAGAATTACCGCATCGTGGTTGATGTCATTAATTCAACCGGGGCCATCTTTATTCCGCCGTTATTGAAGGCGCTGGGCGTCAAAGAAGTGATCGTGCTGCACGACGACGTGGATGGAAAATTCGCCCACAACCCCGAACCACTTCCTGAAAACCTTTCGGAACTAAGTGCGGCCGTGCGAAAGCACAAGGCCGATCTCGGCATTGCCGTGGACCCGGACGTTGACCGCCTCTGTTTCGTGTGTGAAGACGGAAGCATGTTTGGTGAAGAGTATACACTGGTGGCGGTGGCCGACTATGTGCTGGGTAAAAAACCTGGCAACACCGTGAGCAATATGAGCAGCACCAAGGCGCTGAAGGAAATTACACTGGCACATGGCGGCGAGTATTTTCCATCGGCCGTTGGCGAAGTGAACGTGGTGAATAAAATGAAAGAGGTGAATGCTGTGATTGGCGGAGAAGGCAACGGCGGCATTATCGTTCCCGACCTGCACTATGGCCGCGATGCACTGATCGGCATTGCCCTGTTTCTCAGTTCCCTCGCAGGGCACCGCAATGGCATGAAATCCTTCCGCGCAAAATATCCCGACTATTTTATTTCAAAGAATAAAATTGAGTTGAGAAAAGGGGTGAATGTGAAAGATATCTTTGCCCAGATACAAAATAAATACAAGAAACAGCCGGTGAACACGGAAGATGGTTTGAAGATAGAGTTTGATAACGACTGGGTGCATCTGCGTACATCAAATACCGAACCTATCATCAGGATTTATGCAGAAAGCAATTTTGAAACCACGGCGAATAATATCGCAGTAAGGCTAATGCAGGATATAAGAGAGTTCAGTTAACTTTGAACCGTAGCTTAAAAGTTAAAAGACTGTGCTTACCATCAATCTGTCTGTATTAGCTTTTAAGGTTTAACTATTAATTTAATATGCGTATTTACCTCGACAACGCGGCTACCACACCGCTTGATAAGGAAGTACTTGATGCCATGCTTCCTTACCTCACCGACAAATTTGGCAATCCATCTTCCATCTATTCTTATGGCCGTGAAAGCCGACTGGCCATCGAATCGGCGCGCAAAAGCGTGGCCCGTATCCTCAATGCTCACCCTGCGGAAATATTTTTTACCTCAGGAGGGACGGAAAGCTCTAACACGGCGATCATCTCATCCGTCAGGGACCTTGGCTGCACACGCATCATCACCTCGCCCATCGAGCACCACGCCACCCTGCACACGGTCGAATACCTGCAGTGCCGCGGCGAAGCGGCTGTGAGCTATGTAAATGTTCACCCCGACGGCCACATCGATCTCGAACACCTTCATGAACTCCTGAACGAGAGCGATGAAAAGTGTTTGGTGACGCTGATGCACGCGAATAACGAAATAGGCAACATTATCGACCTCCGGGCGGTAGGCGAGCTGTGCAAACCTTACGGCGCGGTGTTTCATTCAGATACCGTACAAACCGTCGGTCACTTCCCTTTCGACCTGCGCAACACACCCGTGCACTTTATCACCGGAGCCGGTCATAAGTTCCATGGACCCAAAGGGATCGGTCTGCTGTACATAAATGAGAACGTGAAGATCAAGCCCTACATACATGGTGGTTCGCAGGAACGGAGCATGCGCGCCGGAACGGAGAACCTCTACGGCGTCGTCGGTTTTGCAAAGGCGCTCGAAAAAGCAACGGGTACCTATGAACACGACAGCGAATATATCAGGGGCCTCAAAGTGTACATGATGGAACAGCTTGCGCAAAAAATCCCTGGTGTAACGTTTAATGGCGACCCGATGGGGCATTCATTGTATACGGTGCTCAGCGTTTCATTTCCGAAAACCGCAAAGTCTGAAATGATCCTCTTCAACCTCGACATCAGCAACATCTGTGCGAGCGGTGGCAGCGCCTGCACAAGCGGCGCCGAGCAGGGCTCGCACGTGATCAGGGCCATCAACAACAACCCCAACCAGGTGACCGTTCGGTTTTCTTTCAGTAAGTTTAACACCCGGGAAGAAATTGACACCGTATTGGAAAAATTGGGAACCATGATTTAATCGCCCGGTACATGCATGAACTATTTTATCGGAATCGATATCGGCACCACCAACACAAAAGCGGTTGCCTATAGTTACGATGGCGCAGCGCTCGGCTCGGCCAGCCGCACCTATGGAGTAATTACGCCGGAAGAAGGATATCATGAACTCGATCCGCAGATTCTTTTTGAGGCAGTGATCGATGTGATGACTACCATCATCGCCGGAAATCGCGGGCACACCGTTGCCGCCCTCTGCTTCAGCGCGGCAATGCACGGATTGATCGCCGTTGACGCCAACGGTGCACCGCTTACCAACATGATCACCTGGGCCGACCTCCGCAGCACGCCCTATGCCGAAGCATTGAAAGTGTCGCCGCTTGCTGCCAGGTTGCATGAATGCACCGGCACGCCGATCCATCCCATGTCGCCGCTTTGCAAGCTTATGTGGATGAAGGAAAATCTGCCCGATGTTTTCGAGGGTGCGCACAAGTTTATTTCGATAAAGGAATATGTCTTCTTTCATCTCTTCGGTGAATTTATTGTGGACCGGTCCATTGCATCTTCCACCGGGCTGTTCGACATTTATTCGCTCGACTGGAATGCCGATGCGCTTGGTGTGGCAGGTATCGGCGAAAGCCGTTTGTCGCGCCACGTTGAATCTTCTTTTGCGGTCCGTGGCATGAAACCGGAATATGCGGGCCGGCTGGGTATCGATAAAGATGTTTCGGTGATCATCGGCGCCAGCGATGGTTGCCTGGCACACATCGGGTCGAATGCATTGGGGGCCAAAGATGTTTCGCTCACCATCGGCACCAGCGGCGCCGTGAGGCTGATGACAGAGGAGCCGGTGCATGATCCGAAGCGGCGGCTGTTCAATTATTTGCTTACCGACCGCCTGTACATTTCCGGAGGACCGCTGAATAACGGCGGCAACGTACTGGAATGGTTTGCAAAGGCATTTTTGAAGAAGGATTTCGTAACGCCCGAAGATTTTGAGTCGTTCATCGACGAAGCCTTTGAAGTGGCGGCGGGCGCGGAGGGATTGATATTTCTTCCGTACATATATGGCGAACGCGCACCGGTTTGGGATGCGGAAGCGAGGGGAGTGTTTTATGGCGTTTCTGCCGTTCATACCCTCCCGCATTTTATGAAGGCGGTGATGGAAGGCGTTTCTTTCGCGCTGCTGGAAATATTGAAAAGCATGGAAGAAGTAACCGGCGCCGTCAACAATATCTATGCAAGCGGCGGATTTATACGCTCCGTAAAATGGGTAAAGATGCTTGCCGACGTGATGGGCAGGCGTATTTCAGTGCCTCTCTCGCAGGATTCATCTGCAGCGGGCGCCGTGATCCTCGGGATGAAATCGCTTGGAACCATTGACTCGTTCACCGATGCGAGTGCTTTTTTCTCCATAAGAGATACCTTTGACCCTGACATGGAGAATCACCGCATCTACAAAGAAAACTATTTGGTGTATTCGCGTTTGTATGAAAGGTTAAAGGACATAAAAAATTAAAATATGCAAATTGGTATCATTGGCCTCGGGAAAATGGGTTACAATCTTGCGCTGAACATGCACAAAAACCTGTTCAATGTTATTGCTTACGATATTGCTGAGGCAACGCGAAAGCGCCTGGCGGAGGAGAAAGTTACGACGGTGGATTCGCTGGAAACCATGGCCACGGCATTTACCGGGAAAAAGATTGTTTGGCTGATGGTGCCCGCAGGCAAAATTGTGGATGATACGATAGACCTGCTGGCTCCACTGCTGGGAAAGGGCGATATCATTATTGACGGAGGTAATTCCAATTACAAAGATTCGTTGAGGCGCTATGAAAGTTTGCTGGAAAAGGGAATTGATTTTCTTGACTGCGGAACGAGCGGTGGTGTTTCGGGCGCTTTGGATGGCGTGTGTGCCATGATCGGAGGGAAGAAGGAAGTGTTTGCGGAATGTGAACCTTTGTTCAGGGCCATTTCGCTGCCGGATGGGTACCTGTATTGCGGTGAAGCCGGCAGTGGCCACTTTGTAAAAATGGTGCACAATGGTATCGAGTATGGCATTATGCAATCTATCGCAGAAGGTTTCGACCTGATGCATCACAGCGGGTATAAACTTGATTATGCGGCGGTCGCGGAGTTATGGAACCACGGTTCGGTGATCCGCTCCTGGTTGATGGAGCTCACCCGTGATGCGTTCCTGAAAGATGCGAACCTAGACAAGATAAAGGGGGTGATGAATTCTTCGGGCGAGGCGAAGTGGATGCTGGAAAGCGCGCTCGACAAAGGTGTTGCAACGCCTGTGGTGGCGCTCTCGCTGCTGATGCGCTACCGCTCGCAGGAGCAGGATACTTTTGGCGGAAAGGTGGTGGCGGCACTGCGCAATGAGTTTGGCGGGCATGCCGTGGTGGCGAGCAGTGAAGGGTGAAGCGTGAGACGGCAGACTTGCGCAGCACGTCGCCAAGCACGGGTACGCGCAGCATGAATGCGTCGATGGCGCGCTGGCCCGGAACTGTAGCATACCACTTCTTGATCAGGTAGCCGAGCCCCACAG
>CBIGXK010000108.1:0-10736 GCA_966193805.1 uncultured bacterium
CTGAATACCCACTTCTTTCAGCCGGCGCGAAGCCTTCGCCGTAGAAAGATTCATGAAATTGATGCAGGCAATCAGCAATATAAAAATTGCAACAATGGAAAATAATCTTACATATTCTATCCTGCCGCCCGCCTGCACGCCATTTTCATACCTGCCATAGAGGTAAGCGCTGGAATATGGCCGCACAAAAAGGCTGAACAGCGTTTCGCCATGGTATGTCTTTAAAAAGTTTTCAATTTTTTTATTAAAGGCAGCGATGTCGCTTCCGCTCTTCAATAAAAGGTAAGTATCAGGGCCCTCGTTCCACCATTTCTGGAAGTTCGGGAACAGATCGTTGTACAGAAGATCATAGGTTAAAACGAAATCGAACTTCATCGAATTGGCGGCAGGAGGAGTTTCGAATACGCCGGTGACCACTGCCTGCTGTTTCTTGCCGAATATCTCCCATTTGATTGTTTTGCCGATGGATTCGCCGGATGAGCCAAATAAACTTTGCGCGAGATTTTCAGATAATACGATAGCGGACTTTTTGCTTAGCACACCTGCAGGCGTTCCCTCCTTCAGCCGGAATGAAAAAACCTTAAAAAAATCTCCGCCCGCGAACATTCCACTGCTTTTGATCGATTTTTCTTCTGTCCTCAATGGTATCGACAGGCCAACCTTTTGCATCGACATCACCGGCACGGCCGCCGTCACTTCGGGAAGGTCCTTTACCATTGCTGCTGCCAGCGGCCCCTGCGTAGCTTCATGCACAATCGTGTTACCGTTTTCGGTACTCAGCTCCATTACCTGGTACAGCCGGCTGTCGTTCTCATGAAACTTATCAAACTTTAATTCATCCGTTACCCAAAGGAAAATGAGGAACGTGCACGCAAGGCCCGTGGAAAGCCCTACGAGATTTATCACGAAAGAACCCTTGTGTCGTTTCAGGTTCCTCAAAGCAATCAGCAGGTTATGGCGGAGCATAGTGGAAGATTGATGAATGAGTGTGTGCCAATGCGGTGCCGGAACACTAGTTAGCTGTTTTTCAATACCCTGCAGGAAAACATCGTCCTAAAACTGTTCGCTTTTGATACTGTAGCTGTTCAGTTCTGTGCATATTGATTCATAACTTCGTGCGCTTAAACGCTTAATTCCATTTGATGAGAAAGAACTGTCTATTTTACCCTATTCCTTCTATCCTGGCCCTATTCCTGACCTTTACCCTCAACGCCCAGGTGAATGCATGGCTTACCACCAGCGACCGCTCAGCGTTGTTTGCACAACAGGAAGGGATCATAACTTTCACCGTACCACCGGCTGGCGGACCTTCCATCGAAATCGACGACTCAAAGACGTATCAATCTATCGACGGATTCGGATTTGCGCTCACCGGCGGCAGCGCCATGCACATGATCCGGATGAGCGACGAAGCAAGAGCAGCTTTGATCCATGAATTATTTGCAACAGATGGAAAGAACATCGGCGTCAGTTATCTGCGGCTGAGCATCGGCGCATCCGACCTCAACGAGCGCGTATTTTCTTATGACGACATGCCGGAAGGGCAAACCGATCCGCAAATGGAGCATTTTGACCTTGGCCCGGACAGGCAGGACGTTATTCCGGTGATGAAGGAAATTCTCAAAGTAAATCCACGCATTAAAATATTAGGATCGCCCTGGTCGCCGCCAACATGGATGAAGACAAACAACGACACGCGCGGAGGACAATTGAAACCCGAATATTACGATGCTTATGCGAAATATTTTGTGAAGTATGTACAGGAGATGGCCAAAGAAGGTATCACCATCGATGCGATCACAATACAAAATGAACCGCTTCATCCCGGCAATAACCCAAGTTTGCTGATGACCGCGCCTGACCAGGCCATCTTCATTAAAAATAACCTCGGTCCCGCTTTCAAAAAGGCCGGCATTAAAACCAAAATCATTGTTTACGATCACAATGCGAACCGGCCCGACTATCCCATCCGAATCTATAACGACCCCGAAGCAAGAAAATATGTTGACGGCTCAGCATTTCATTTATACGCAGGAGATATCGAGGCATTAACCGACGTACATGAAGCATATCCCGACAAAAATATTTATTTCACCGAGCAGATGGTAGTGGAAAGACGCAATAGCGACAAGCTCAATATCGTTTCACCGGTAAAACGGCTGATCGTGGGCGCCACACGTACCTGGGCCAAAAACGTTCTGGAATGGAACCTTGCCGCCGATCCCGAATACAAGCCTTACACCGACCGGGGTGGGTGCAGCATGTGCCAGGGCGCGGTTACCATAGACAAAGACGCAGTGACGCGCAACCTGGCCTATTATTCCATTGCACATGCATCAAAATTTGTAAGACCGGGTTCTGTGAGAATTGGATCATCCCTTCCGGATTCCCTGCCCAATGTTGCATTCAAAACGCCCCAGGAGAAAATCGTGCTCATAGTGGCCAACGACTCGCAGGAAGAAAAGAACTTCAACATCGTGTATAAAGGAAAATCTGCGGCCGTAACGCTGCAGGGCCGCGCCGTGGCAACATATATCTGGTAATCCCCGACTTCAATTAAACCGAAAAATGATGACCAATTTCAAAAATAAATTTTCATTCTTCATTTTACTGCTGCTCTTTCATGTACACATTTTCTCCCAGGGTTTTTTGAAAACCGACGGGAAACGAATAGTGAACGAAAAGGGAGAAAATGTACTGCTCCGCGGCATGGGCCTGGGCGGATGGATGCTGCAGGAAGGTTATATGCTCAGGGTTTACAAGGAGGGCCAGCAACACCGCATCAGGCAGCGGCTGGAAGAGCTTACCAGCCCCGAACAGGTGCAGGAATTTTATGACACGTGGCTCGACAACTACACCCGCAAAACAGATATTGATTCCATGCGCGCCTGGGGATTCAATTCGGTGCGCCTGCCCATGCATTATAACCTTTACACGCTTCCTGTTGAAGAAGAGCCGGTGGCAGGTAATAACACCTGGCTGGAAAAAGGATTTGCGATGACGGACAGCCTGCTGGCGTGGTGCAAGGCAAATAAATTGTACCTCATACTCGACCTGCATGCCGCTCCTGGCGGGCAGGGCAACGACCTGAATATTTCGGACCGCGACCCTTCGAAACCTTCACTGTGGCAAAGCGAAGCGAACAGGCAAAAAACAATTGCCCTCTGGAAGAAGCTCGCCGAAAAATACGCCGGCGAGCCATGGATCGGCGGGTACGACATCATCAATGAACCCAACTGGGGATTTGAGGATACCGTAAACGATATTAACGGACTTAGAGAAAAGAAAAATGTTCCGCTGAAACAATTGATGGTGGATATCACCAAAGCCATCCGTGAAGTGGATAGCAAGCACATCATCATTATCGAGGGCAATGGCTGGGGAAACAATTACAATGGCATCCTGCCCACATGGGACGATAACATGGTGCTCAGCTTCCATAAATACTGGAGCGGCACAACAGACAACGACATCAGGAACATGCTGGATACTCGCGAAAAATATAACGTGCCCATCTGGATCGGCGAAACCGGAGAAAACTCAAACACCTGGTATACAGAAGCGATCCGGCTATTCGAGAAACACAACATCGGGTGGGCGTGGTGGCCATTAAAAAAAGCAGGCGTTAGCAGTCCGCTCGAAGTACCCGCCAATCATAACTGGATGGCCGTTGTAAGATACATGAACGGGGAAGGCAAGGCGCCAAAAGAAAGCGACGTGTACAGTGGCATGATGGAACTGGCAGTATATTCAAAACTTGAAAATTGCATCATTCACCGGGATATCATTGATGCGATGTTTCGCCAGGTAAAATCAACGGCAACCATCCCCTTCAAAAAAATAAGGTTAAGAAACAATACCGTCATTCAGGCCGCAGACTACGACCTCGGACGGAACGGGTATGCTTATTTCGACAAAGACACCGCCAACTATGGCCAGGGTTCAACAGGCAACCGCGGTCACACCTATCGAAACGATGGTGTTGATATCCGGAAAGATTCGGCGCATTACGAACAATATTTTGTGAGCAATATTGAAGACGGCGAATGGCTGCAATACAGTTTCCGTGTTAAAGACGCCGGCCGTTACCGGATACAGTTTACGGTATTACCGGACAGCGAGGAAGAGGGAAGCATCAGCATTATGCTGAAAAATAAGATTGTCGCCGAAAATATCGTTGTTCCCAAAGCCGGCGACAACGATGAGTGGCAGACGGTAGAAGTAAAGGATATTAAAATACCGAGAAGCACACGAAAGATGCGAATCGTAGTTAACAAGGGAGGCTTCAACCTGCGCAAGATCAGCTTTTACAAATGACCGGTGTTTAATTTTTCGTACACGGCAACAGTAACCGGCGGCACGTCGAGCGTTCGGCCATCGAGTTCTTCAGGCAGCCTGAATTGAGAGATGCCGTTCACCGTCCATTCATTTGAGCGCGAATCGAGCAACTTTTTCCAACGGCCATCCTCATCCGACAACGGGCAAACCGCTTCTTTATCCGAAAAATTAAAAATACAAACCAGTTGCTGCCGATCGTCTGCACTCTTCCTGCGAAGCATTAGCAATGTATCTGCAAACACATCGGCTGTCACTCCATGCTTGTCAAAATTTTGGAGCGCCGGCAACGTTCGCCGCATGGTGATTAAATGCCGGTGCCATTGCAGCAGCAGTTTGTGCCGGCCCTGGTCCCTCTGTTCCCATCGCAGTTTGCAGTCGTCAAACGTTTGTTCATCCTGCGGATCGGGCGGCTCCTGTTCAAAGCCGAAGTTCGCAAACTCCTCCTTTCTTCCTTCGCGCACTGCTTTGATCAGTGCAGGATCAGCATGTGAAATGAAATAATAAAACGGCGCCCGCTCTCCATATTCTTCTCCCATAAACAACATCGGCACGTACGGTGCGAGCATGATAGCCGCGGCAGCCATCTTCAGCCGTTCGTTATCAACAAGTACACTCAATCGTTCGCCTTTCACCCTGTTGCCTATTTGGTCGTGGTTCTGGTTAAATACAACAAACCGGTTACCGGGAATGCCCGCAGAACTTCTGCCGTACTTCTTATTGCGATATTTCGTCCATTCGCCGCTGAGTACAAATCCATCAGTATAACCTTTGGCGAGTTGCGTCAATTCGCCATAATCTTCATAACGGCCCTTCCCCTTTTTATCCAGCACTGTGTACAGCGCATGATGAAAATCGTCGAGCCACTGCGCATCAAATCCATACCCGCCGTAACCGGGAGCGGTGACCACCTTGGGGCTGTTGAGATCGCTTTCTGCAACCAGGTAATACGTTCGGCCGGTTTGCTGCTGCAACTGTTGAACGTGTCGGTGAACATATTCCCAGAAATGTACCGCGCCATTGTCGTACACCATGTGAACGGCGTCGCAACGCAATCCATCTATATGAAATTTTTCGAACCAGTACAATACATTGGCTGCAAAGTAATCGCGAACGCCGTCACTCCAGGCATCGTCAAAATTAACGGCCTCGCCCCACGGTGTGGAATACGTTTTGGTGAAATACGGTCCATACCGGCGCAGGCAATTTCCTTCCGGACCGATGTGATTGTAAATAACGTCGAGAAACACAGCGATGCCCTTTGCATGGCAGGCGTCCACCAATCTTTTTAATGCGTCCACGCCACCGTAAGAATTTTGAACAGCATAAGGAAATACGCCGTCGTACCCCCAGTTTCGGTTGCCCGGAAACTGGTTGACGGGCATCAGCTCGAGGGCGTTGATGCCGGTGGCTGCGAGATCACCGAGTCTTGCGATGATTGCATCAAAGGTCCCCTCCTTTGTGAACGTTCCAACATGCGTTTCATAAAAAATCAGCTCCTGCATCGGTGGCACCTGCCAGCCGTCATCGGTCCACTCGAACGAATCATGGGCCACAATTTGTGAAGGGCCGTGCACGCCGTTCGGCTGAAAACAGGAAGCGGGATCGGGACAGTCGCCCGATTCGTCGGGCACAAAACAATATAAAGTGCCTGCATGCAGGTTCCTCACTTCCACTTCGAAGTAGCCCTCCTCCACGCTCTTCATTTCGATCAGCCTGTCGTGCGGCTCCAAAATATGCAAACGCATATTTTCTTTCAACGGCGCCCAAACGCGAAACACGCAACTGCTGCCGTTCATTATCGCTCCTGCCACTTTCATATCTCTACTCGTTCTAAGATCAATCAATACGCACAATCACACCTTCATCACCACTCAGATCAATATGCTCGTTAACCGTCAGTCCTTCAGATTCGGGATAAGTCGACAAAACAATTTTTCCTGCAATGCCACTTTGCTTGTAATAGCATGGTCTGTGGCTCAGGTTAAGTACTATCACAAACGACGGGTTTCCTTCTGCAGAACGCTTAAAGGCGATCATCTGCTGGTCGGAATAACAAGGCGCATACGAACCATACATCAATGAAGGCTCCTTCTGCCTCAGTTCAACAATACTCCTGTAAAATGAAAGCATGGAATAACTGTCTTCCTTCTGTAACTGAACGTTCTGCCGTGTAAACGTTTTATCGAGGCGCAGCCAGGGAACGCCATCTGTAAATCCTGCGTTTTCCTCATTGCTCCATTGCATGGGCGTACGCGCCGGATCGCGGCTGAGATTTTTATCCGGCATGTTCAATCCCTGCGGATCCTTCACTTCACTGAAAGGGATGGGCACATCGCGCATGCCTATTTCTTCTCCATAATAAATTGTGGGCGTACCGCGCAAGGTAAGCAGCAGCATGGCTGCAACCCTCGCCTGTTGTATGCCCACGCGGCTTGTTATTCTCGACTGGTCGTGATTGCCGAGCACCCAGTTGGGCCATCCATTTTGCGGCAGCGCACCTTCATATTCGTCGATTGCCGCCGCGATCAGCCTGGCGTCCCATGGAATGGAGATTAATACGAAGTTGAAGGGCAAATGTGCGCCGGAATTGTTTACGCCATAGTAGGTAACCAACCGGTGAATAGGCAGATAGATCTCTCCGATCATCATCCGTTCGTCGTATTCGTCGAGCACCTTCCTCATCTGCTGAACGATGTCGTGCACCTCGGGTTGGTCGGTGGAATACACGGCCAGCAGTTGTTCGTACGTGGCCATGTGTTTTTCATAGTCGGGATTTACGGGGTTGTCGCGAAACTGCTGGTCCTTGATCATGTGCCACATTACATCGATCCTGAAGCCGTCCACCCCGCGGTCAAGCCAAAAGCGCATTACATCATACATTGCTTTTTGCACCTCAGGATTTCTCCAGTTAAGGTCGGGTTGCTCTTTGAGAAAGGCATGATAATAATATTGCCCGGTGGCTTCATCCCATTCCCATGCAGCGCCGCCGAATACACTCAGCCAGTTATTGGGCCGTTCGCCGTTTTCCTTTGGGTCGCGCCAGAGGTACCAGTCTCGTTTGGGATTGTCGCGCGACGACCGCGATTCCATAAACCATGGGTGTTTGTCGGATGTGTGGTTCGGTACAAGGTCAAGGATGAGTTTCATGTTGCGCGCATGCACCTCATGCAGCAGCTCATCGAAATCGGCCAGGTTGCCGAATATGGGGTGAATATTCTTGTAATCGGAGATGTCATATCCGAAATCGGCCATGGGTGACGGATAGATGGGTGAGAGCCATACGGCGGTGATGCCCAGCCACCTGAGGTAGTCGAGGCGTTTGATGATGCCTTTGAGGTCGCCAATGCCGTCGCTGTTGCTGTCCTGGAACGATCGCGGATATATCTGATAAATTATGCCGGTCTGCCACCAAAGATGATCCATGCGTCAGGTGATGAAAAAATGAGGCCATAAAAAAGCCCCGCATGATAGCGGGGCTTCCCAGTTTTCATCGGTAATTATTTCACGTACACAATTTTCGTATCCACAGCCGTTCTGCCCTTGTCGTCGGTAACCTTCACCTGGAAGCGGTACGTGCCTCTTACAAGATGCGCCGCATAGGTTCTGCCGGTGGCAAAAGTGTAGAAATCCACTTTCGGTCCATACACCTTCGACCAGGTGTACCTGACTATCCTGCCATCGGGATCGCGTGATGCTCTTCCATCGAGCGTAACCCTGTTGATGCCCTGGCGAAGGTAAATTGTCTGGTCTGATCCGGCCCGGGCAATAGGTGTTTTGTTTGT
Organism: uncultured bacterium; assembly: GCA_966193805.1. Classification (GTDB taxonomy): domain Bacteria; phylum Bacteroidota; class Bacteroidia; order Chitinophagales; family Chitinophagaceae; genus Flavitalea. Next base: position 8,121 of record CBIGXK010000108.1, read on the forward strand.
GCCCGAACTGCTGGAGGCACCTTTTTGCGACCATGGATGAACGATGATCTTCATGTAGTCTGTCGCTTTCGCACCCCTGTTATCATATACGTCCACTTTGAAGGTATATGTTCCGGCTTTCAAATGCGCAGCGTACATCCTGCCCCCGGAAAGATGATAGCGATCGTATGAAGGACCGGACATTTTTGTCCATACATATCTTACAACCTTGCCATCCGGATCAGTTGAAGATGTTGCATCGAGTGTTACACGATTGACGCCTTGTCTGAGGTAGATGTGCTTGTCGGCTCCAGCCCGTGCAATCGGCAATTTGTTAGAAGAAGAAGGCTTCGACGATGCGGGAGGTGGCGCGGCGGCAGACGAGCCTCTTTTGTAATGCAGCATCCACTCGTAGATATTCATTCCGCCAACTTTTGTCTTCGGGTTAAATGCTCTCGCCCAGGTTGTGTTGTGGCTGGCATCTGTCCATACGGTCAGCTTTGTTCTCGAAGCGAATGACGGATTTTTTGCATCTATCAACCGGAAGAAATCCCTTCCCCATGATATGGGTACGAGTTGATCCCTGGTTGAATACAACCCCCAGATGGGAAGGTTTTTCGAAGCAACACCTCTCGTGTTATTTGCAGATGGCTTTGTACCACCGCATACGGGTACGATCGCTGCTGCATTTTGTCCGTATACAGACGACCAGTCCCATGTAGAACCACCGCCCATGCTCATGCCTGCCACATACACTCTCGTTGGATCGACTCTCCATCTTCTTTTTGCGTAGTCGATAACCGACTGCACCTGTGCGGCGCTCGGCCTCACTTTAAATTGCGGAGCAATCACCAGGAAAGAATAGTTTACGCCATTCACTCTGAAATTAGCAGGAAAGGTCTTGGTTGCGAGGTGACGTGGTAATCCGCAGCAGTTCAAACGGGTGGGGCCTGTGCCGAGTTCTCCTATTCCATGAATGAAAACAATCAGCGGATATTTTTTGGTTGTAAGGTTGTAACGGGCAGGAACGGCCTGCATAAAACCAGCAACATTCGAGTTTATATTATAATAAACACTTTTGTAAACTGGCGGTGCGGTTTCAACAACGCTGTTAGCAGTAGCATCGCTCGATACGGTTGCACCATTTAGTTCGTCATCGTTAAGGGAAAGATCTTTTTTCTGACACGCCGCAAGCAGGAAAATACATGACAACGCAGCCAGCAGTTGGTTTTTAGCTTTCATACATCAGAGCTTTGATAGTGAAGGATTAGATTAACGCTGCACGGTTAACAGAAATGGTGCCAAACCTTTTGATGAACTTTTTCAACTAGATGAGGAAATTATTCAATGAAATCCGTAGAAGTACGCGATTTCAAAACAAGATTATTTTTTATACGTCAATTCAACAAGTAATTTATACATATTGATTTCATCGCATGTTTCATCACATGCTGTTGCATCAAAAGCGTTTCTTTTAATACCTTTTTAATAGATGCAACATCAACGCGCCATCGCATATTTTCTAATGGTAAACATGTAGTGCTTAAACGTTTACTGTATGCCGTTTCAAGCTATGATTCAAACAAAGCGGCAATAATGCGAATGAGAATGTCAAATGAAAATCCGGGTGCCAGTGCCCAAAAAATTCTCCCTAAACTCTTTTGGTGTGGTTCCTTTCTTCTTCTTGAAGATGCGGTTGAAGTTTGAAATATTATTGAAACCTGAATTGTAAGCAATCTCTGCAACAGACTGAGTCGTATCAATTAATAAGCGTGATGCATGTCCCAAACGTATTTCGTTCAAACTGTCGATGAACGTCATGCCGGTTTTCGCGCGAAAGAATCTGCTGAATGCCGCCTCCGACATGTTAGCGAGCTTTGAAACATCCGCAAGCGTGATCACCTTGTCGAAATTCTGGTTGATGTACTGCATTGTCTTCTCCACTCTTCGGCTGTTGTAAAAGTGATGTTCGGAATTGTTGAACGATGCATCAGAAAGCATCCGCATGTGCCGCGAGATGGAAAGATCGTGAAGAATCGACATCAGTTCAAGCACAGAGTCGAAGCCGTGCTTGTCGTCAAGCGTCATCAGCCTGTTGGCCACATGCTCGGCCGTTTGCCGCGAGAAAAGAATACCGCGCGATGATTTCTCGAACATGCTCCTGATGAACAGCAATTGATTTCTGCGCAGCAGGTTGTCATCAAAGAGGTCTTTGTGAAACTGTATCGTCACCTCCCGAATTTTTTCTGAGGTGTTCTTATAGTCGAACCAGCCGTGTTGCAGGTTGGAGCCCACCAGTACAAGTTCGATATCATCAATCTCGCCCATATGGTCGCCAACGACCCGCTTCGCACCTTTTGCGTCAAGAATAAGGTTGAGCTCGTATTCTTCATGATAATGCATCGGAAAAGTAAAGCTTGATTTGACGCGTGAGAACAACGTAAAGCAATCCGCCTGGGTTAGCGGAGTGATTTCCTTAATAATTTCTTTCTGCATGATCGTTAGTTTTCGGCTACCTAAATATATACAAATTGTGCAATAATAGTATCAAAATGAAATGCCCCGTTTGCAGGATGAAGCCTGATCGCTTTTTGTACAAAAAATACAAGTCTCAGTTAAAATAGTATAATTATGTAT
>CBIGXK010000109.1:0-10681 GCA_966193805.1 uncultured bacterium
GAATTGAAGCTCCGTTTTTAACCCGAAGAGCGACTGCGCGCCCGGAATGAGCGAACCTTTCGAGCTGTACGACACGTTACCGGCCTCGATCCTTTTGATGATCTCGTCGTCGGTGCCGGTGTAATCGAGCTTGAGTTGATTTTCGAAATCGAAGTTGGCGAGGGTGTTGTAGCTGATCGGCAATTTTAATTTGCTGCCAATATTGCCGATGACGCTGAGGTTCGCGTTCATGTCGAAATCGAACCCGCCGTTTCTCCTGGCGCGTTCGGGCAATGCCGGGTTCTTGATGTTCTGTCCCTCATAGCCGGCGATGAGATTGATGTCGCCCTGCGGGCGAATGTCCACCTTGCCGGTACCGAATATCCTGTTGAAAAGGTTGTCGGTGATCCTTAGTTTCGGACGGGGCAGTTTGTAGTTGAGGCCCGACAGCACGTTTCGGCGCTGCTGGAAGTATTGCTGCTCCTGCCTGCGCGAGCGCAGGTATAAAAATTCTTCAAATGTGAGGTAAGTGGGCTTACGGTAGTAGAAGCTGCCCACTTTTTCGACAATGTAGTATTGTTTGGTTTCCGGATCGTATTCTATCGAGTCAACAATGTTTGAAGGATCGTTAAGGTCGAGGGGATTGCGGCGAAACGTTGAATAAGGATCGCCGCGGCGGTCCTGGATGGGAAACGGGAGAGAATCCACTTCACGAACCGTGGTGTCGATGGGCACAACGGTGGAGTCTGCCGGAATCGTGTCCGCAGCGTTATCCGTGGCTGCGCTGTCGGACTGGGCATGCACGTGCATGGATGCCAGAAAAATAAGTACGGCAGTCAGCGTAATGGTTACTTGACGAAAAATGGTCAGTTTCACGAACAATTGGATGCTCAAAAATTGTTAAGTAGAACTCTACGGATAGGCTAGATGTTTTTTAGCGCTTGTTTGATAACGTCTTCGATTTTCTGAAGGTCGGGATTGGATTTTCTCACTCTCATGATGGCCTGTTCGGCGGTTGCCCGGGCTATTCCTAGAGCGATTAGAGCATTTAACGCATCCTGATCCAATGTATTGCTTATCAAGGGGTCATTATTTATTTCGTGGGTAACTTTTGACATTTTGTCTTTTAATTCGAGAACGATGCGTTCGGCAGACTTTTTCCCGATGCCTTTGATCGTTTCGAGCAGTTTGGCGTTACCCTGCGCGATGGCTTTTGCTATTTCGACGGGTTTCATGGACGACAGCATCATCCGCGCCGTGGACGCCCCCACGCCGGAAACGCTGATCAACTGTATGAACATTTCCTTTTCGCTTTCATCATGAAAGCCATAGAGCAGTTGTGCGTCTTCTCTTACATGAAAATAAGTGTGCAGTAACCCGTGATCCTTGTTGGCAATATTGGAGTAAGTATTAAGGCTGATGTGCAGTTCGTAGCCTACTCCATTCACATCAACCTGAACCATAGCGGGCGTTTTACGAACAAAGTTCCCCTTAACAAAAGCAATCATGGCGGCAAAAGTACGCTTTTCCGTATTTTTGCGGCCCTGAACGATCTCCAATGACGCAAAAAATTACGGCTGCCATCACTGCAATCGGTGGCTATGTACCCAATGACAAACTGACCAATGCCGACCTCGAAAAAATGGTGGATACCAACGACGAATGGATCCGCACACGAACGGGTGTTGTTGAAAGAAGGATATTGAAGGGCGAAGGAAAAGGAACTTCCGACCTTGCAGCTCCCGCTGTGCTCGAGCTTTGCAAAAAACGCGGCATTGACCCGGCGGATATCGAATGCCTCATCTGCTGCACGGTTACTCCCGACATGACTTTTCCTGCAACGGCCAACATCATCTCCAATAAAGTGGGGGCGGTGAACGCCTGGAGCTTCGACATCGGCGCAGCCTGCTCGGGTTTCCTGTACGGATTGACAACCGGCGCTATGTTCATTGAAAGCGGCCGCTACCAGAAGGTGGTTGTGGTGGGCGCCGACAAGATGAGCGCCATAGTTGACTACAGCGACAGAACCACGTGCGTACTGTTTGGCGATGGCGGCGGAGCAATTTTGCTTGAGCCCAACTATGAGGGCTACGGCGTGCTCGACAGCCTGCTGAGAAGCGATGGCAGCGGCGTCGAATACCTGCACATGAAAGCAGGCGGATCCATTAGGCCGGCCTCCATTGAAACGGTTACAAACAAAGAACATTACATCTACCAGGAAGGTCCCGCGGTTTTTAAATTCGCCGTGAAGGGCATGGCCGATATCAGCGCCGAACTGCTGGAAAGAAATAACCTCACCGGTAACGACATCGCGTGGCTGGTACCGCACCAGGCCAATAAACGTATTATTGATGCCACTGCGAACCGGATGGGCCTGTCGCACGACAAAGTAATGCTGAATATCGAACGCTTCGGCAACACCACGGCTGCAACCATACCCTTATGTCTTTGGGAGTGGGAAAAAAGGCTGAACAAGGGCGACAACCTCGTGATCGCCGCATTCGGCGGTGGGTTCACGTGGGGGGCCACGCTGGTGAAGTGGGCCTATTCTCCTTTATAAAAATAGAAGGCGTCGGCCTGGGCCGTTGGTGTGATGGTCAGATCGTTGATGCACACATGGGCGGGCAGGCTGGCGCAGTAAAAAACCGTATCCGCTATATCTTCGCCTGTCAGCGGATCGTAGCCTTCGTACACCTGTTTTGCGGCATTCTCGTTTCCTTTGAAGCGAACAATGGAGAATTCGGTTTCCGCGGCGCCGGGATGGATGGCGGTAACTTTTATTTTATGCCTGAGCAGCTCTATGCGCATCGATCTTGAAATGGAATCAACAGCATGTTTTGTTGCGCAGTACACATTTCCTTTGTCGTACACATCTTTTCCCGCTACCGATCCGATGTTGATGATATGCCCATTCCCTTTTTTCACCATGTAAGGGATCGTGGCGCGCGACATGTACAGAAGACCCTTGACGTTCGTGTCGATCATCGTTTCCCAGTCGTCCATGTCCGCCTCTTCAAAAAAATCTTTTCCCAGGGCCAGTCCGGCGTTGTTAACGAGGATGTCGATGGCCTGCCATTCTTTAGGCAGATCTTTCATTTGTTTGTTCACTTCGTTCTTGTCGCGCACGTCGAAGTTGAGGCCCAGGGCGTTGACCTTGTATTGCTGCTGAATTTCCGCCACCACATCATCGAGCAGGTTTTTTCTTCTGCCGGTAACGATAACGTTGTGTTGTTGCGAAGCAAACTTTTTCGCGATAGCTTTTCCAAATCCTGATGTAGCGCCGGTGATGAGAACGGTTTTTTTATTCATTTTTTAGTCATGTTTTATTTTTTCGGCACCTTTGCCGTCTCCTCACACCCCCGACACCTGCACCTCCTTGCTGATCTTCGCCACCAATCCCTGCAAAACTTTTCCGGGGCCCACTTCTGTAAATTTATTCGCACCGTCTGTGATCATCGATTGGATGGTCTGCGTCCAGCGAACGGGGCTGGTCAATTGCTCGACGAGGTTCTTCTTTATTTCATCCTGGTTGAACACGGCCTTTGCGGTCACGTTCTGGTAAACATGGCACGAGGGCTGGTAAAAAGTTGTTTTTTCGATTGCCGCCTGCAATTCTTTCTTGGCTGGCTCCATCAACGGCGAGTGAAAAGCGCCGCCTACCGGCAGCATCAGGGCGCGTTTGGCGCCTGCGGCCTTTAACCGTTCGCACGCTGCCTGCACGCCGGCAATCGTTCCGCTGATCACGATCTGCCCCGGGCAATTGTAGTTTGCGGCCACTACGGTTTCGCCGGTTTCTTCGGTAACCTGTGCACATATCTCCTCCACTTTTGCATCTTCAAGTCCGAGTATCGCGGCCATTGTTGAAGGTGTTGCCTCACAGGCCTTCTGCATCGCGCTGGCACGAATGGACACCAGTTGCAACCCATCTTCAAAACTTAACGAACCATTCGCAACGAGTGCCGAAAATTCGCCGAGTGAATGTCCGGCCACCATATCCGGCCGCACCTGGTCTGCGGATTTATAGGCGATCACAGAGTGAAGGAAAACGGCGGGTTGGGTAACGTTGGTTTGCTTAAGATCGTCGTCGCTACCCTCGAACATTACATCCGATATCCTGAAGCCCAGGATTTCATTTGCCTGTTCGAACAGTTTTTTGGCGAAGGCATTGTTATCGTAAAGATCCTTGCCCATCCCCGGGAACTGCGAACCCTGACCGGGAAAAATAAAAGCGTGCTTCATAATGGTTTTCAAAAATAATTAATGCAAATGTGAGGAGATCAGTTTGGTAAATTCACTTCTCGTCTCATTTTTTTCAAACTCTCCCCAAAATGCGGAAGTGGTGGTAACCGAATTCTGTTTCTGCACTCCCCTCATCATCATGCAAAGATGCGACGCTTCGATGACCACTGCCACGCCGAGCGGCTGCAAAGTATCTTTCAGCGCATTGAGAATTTCTGTGGTGAGCCGCTCCTGCACCTGCAGCCTTCGTGCGTACACATCCACCACCCTGGCGATCTTGCTCAGCCCCGTGATCCATCCGTTCGGAATGTAGGCAACGTGTGCCTTGCCGAAAAAAGGAAGCATGTGATGCTCGCACATGCTGTACAGTTCTATATCTTTCACGACGATCATTTCGCTGATCTCCTCGCGAAATTTCGCGGTACTGAGAATTTCATGCGCATCGAGATCATAGCCGTGCGTCAGGTACTGCATCGCTTTCGCGAGTCGCTCCGGCGTTTTTGCGAGCCCTTCTCTTTCCGTATCCTGCCCTAATAATTTAAGTATCTGTTTGTAGCTGGTGATGAGTCCCGAAGTGGTGTCGTCATCAAATTTTTCGATTTTTTTATATGCCATTGGATCAGTTTCTTGATAAATTTAAGTTGCGGGTTATTCCACAAAGTTCCTTTCCGTTTCGTACAGCCGCACCTGCAAGTCGAGGCGGGCGTCTATCTTGTCGCGCAGGATGTTGTAAATAACGACGCAGATGTTCTCCGCCGTTGGGTTGATATCTTTAAAATATGTGGTATCGAGGTTGAGGTTCTTATGATCGAAACGCAACAGTACGAGCTCTTTCTCCCGTTCGCTCAGCACTTTCATGTCCATCACGTACCCGGTTTGCGGGTCGGGCTCACCCACCAGCTTTACGATCAGCTCATAGTTGTGGCCGTGAAAATTCGGGTTGTTGCACTTGCCGAACACGGCATTATTCTTTGCATCATCCCAGGCGGGGTTGAACAAGCGGTGAGCGGCGTTAAAATGCTCCTTCCTGAAAACTGCTACTTTTTTTGACAAAGCCTGAGAATTTAGTGAAAAAATCAATCACCGAAGTATTCAATATAAATACGCGGCGTTTCATAGAGCTTGATGCAATGCAGCCGGATGGTAGACGGCAGGTGTGGCTCCAGTTGTTTCCAGATTTCAATGGCCAGGTTCTCCGTTGAACACATTTTGCCGCGCATGAAGGCAACATCCAGGTTCAGGTTCTTATGATCGAGCTTTTCCGTTACCTCCTGGCGAATGATGGTGCTTAGCTGTTTTACATCAAACAAAAATCCGGTGTTTGGATCGGGGGTGCCTTTTACGGTCACATAAAGGTCGTAGTTATGTCCGTGCCAGTTCTCGTTTGCGCACTTACCGAAGACCTCTTCATTCTTTTCGCGGCTCCACGCCGGGTTGTACAGCTTGTGGGCGGCATTGAAGTGCTCCTGGCGGGTAAGGTAAACCATTTAAAAAGAAAAATTTTGGCAAAGGTACTGCCTGTCAGGCAAAATCCCTTGCTTTGCAATCACGTGTTAATCAGGAGGTATTGGTATGTATATACTGCTGGCCAGCGCCACATATAATGAAATAAATATCACGGCCGAATGGCTTCGCGGGCTGCACGGAGAAGTGAACGGGAACGAAGTGGAGGTATTGGCGACGGGTATTGGCAGCGCCATCACGGCTTACGGACTGGGTAAGAAAATTATTCGGCGGCGGCCGGATGTTATCATACAGGCCGGTATTGGGGGAAGTTTCAAACAAGAGCTTCCTCCCGGAAGCGCTTGTTTCGTGGACGAAGAAGTGTTTGCCGACCTTGGCGCGATTGACGGCGGAGGCTTCGCTGATATTTTCGACCTGGGACTCGCAGATAGCAACGATGAGCCTTTTCACAACCGGGTGCTTGGGAATCCTTATGCGGAACGATGGAAGGCGTTTGGACTCCCTTTTGTACGCGGCGCCACCATTAACTGCATCAGCTCTACGCCGGATCAGGCGCAAATGATTGCACGCAAGTATGACCCTGCCGTCGAATCGATGGAGGGCGCTGCGCTGCATTATGTTTGCCTGATGGAAAACATACCTTTCATCCAGTTGAGAGCGGTTTCTAACTTTGTGGGGGAAAGGAACAAGCGGAACTGGAAATTGCAGGAGGCGATTGCGGTATTGAATGAGAAGTTGAGGGAGATGTTGCTCTTAGCAAAACTTAAAAGTTAAAAGTTAAGGGTCCACCCCCGGCGCTGCGCGCCACCCCCGCCAGCGGGGGATACGTTTGTCACTCCCGTCTTCCGTCTTCCGTCTCCCGTTTGCCGTTTGCCCATTGCCGATCAACAACTAAAAAAAGAAACAAATGAACTTAACCCTCGGCTTTTCCCCTTGTCCCAATGACACCTACATATTCGACGCGCTGGTCAATAAAAAAATAGATACAGGCGGCTTCACCTTCGATGTGGTGATGGAAGACGTGCAAACGCTCAATGAAATGGCGATGGCAGGAAAACTCGACATCTCGAAGATAAGTTTCGGAAGCCTGCCGCTGGTGTTGGAAAAATATGTTACCCTTAATGCCGGCGCCGCCCTGGGTAATGGCGTGGGACCGCTGCTCATCTCATCTCTCCCGATACCCGAACCGGCGATACGCCAGTGCGTAATCGCCATTCCGGGCAGGCACACCACGGCGCACGTGCTTTTTTCCCTGGCTTACCCGGAAGCGGCCAACAAGGTGTTTCTTCGTTACGACGAGATTGAAGACTTTGTACTCAGCAACACCGGAACCCTGCAAAATATACAGGCGGTGAAGCTCGGCGTGATCATTCACGAAAACAGGTTCACCTACCAGGACAAGGGCCTCAGCAAAATCACCGACCTGGGCGAGTACTGGGAAACGGAAACCGGGCTGCCTGTTCCCCTCGGCGGTATTGTTGCGAAACGGTCATTGCCGGTGGAGGTCGCAGTGCGCGTGGAGCAGTTGATACGGGAAAGTGTTGAATATTCGCGGGCCCAGGGGAATGAGCTGAGTGATTTTATCAGGGAAAACGCCCAGGAAATGAGTGCGGAGGTGATGCAGATGCACATCGATCTTTATGTGAATGATTTCACCATCGACCTTGGAGAGGCCGGAAAGAATGCGGTGAAAAAGTTCGTGCAGGTGCACAGCTCGATCAATAAGCTGCCGGTGGAAATGGAGAAGGTTTTTTTGTGACGGCAAAGGTTCGCGGCACCCCAGCCAAGGCGGAAACTAAATGGCAGACGTGAAACGTGAGAAGGCTCCCCACTAATGAAGGTTTTAACTTTTAACTTTTAACTTCTAATACCAATTTCTCGTCGGGGGCATCGGCGAAGTCATCTGCATCTTCGCACCTGGTACCGGCTTATTATCCTTGATAGGCTTCATCAAATACACCACGTGATGAAATACCCCTTCTACCGTAGGCATAAATAATAAATAATCATACGCGAAGCGCTCCCCATTCTCATCACGCACCACGTTGTACAACTGCTCGCGCGTAACCTCGTTATTACCTATCGCTATCTTTCCCGAAAAAGTTTTCGGAACACTGTCCTGCACAAAACGCAGCGTATCGGGCATCCAACTGTTGTTGTGATCATTCAGCGTATCGTACGCATAAGCGATCAACTGGAAGTCGGTGTTCATATCGGCCGCATCGGCGAGGCAGAACTGCATCACCAGTCCGCGGTTATGAATCGAATCGAGCCTGTATTCCAGCGCCGCCGAATCGTAGCGCAGGTAACCAAAATTAAATTTGCCGCCAATGTGTTTTGAAGGAACGACATTTTCACCGCCACCGCATGCATAAAGAAAAATCATGAACACACCTGCACCGATGAAACGTTGGAAATGTTTAAGCATTGGCAATATTAAAAAAAATGATCAACTTCTGCACGGCTACGTGCCCGATCATACAATTTAGTTTCAACAATTAAGTTTTAGCTTTATTTTTTCAGCTTAATTGATCAGATGAAGGACTGGCTAAATCACAATGGCAGCTTTGCCGAGGAAAAATCGCCCGTCATCAGGGCCGACAACCGCGCCTTTCGATATGGCGACGGACTTTTCGAGACGATGAAAGTGGTAATGGGCTCACTGCGCCTCAGGGACCTGCACTTTGAGCGGCTGTTCCACGGCATGGAAGTGCTGCAGATCAGGGTGCAGGGACTCATCAATGCCAACATTCTGGAGGAGCAGGTATTTAAAACCATCAAAAAAAACCGCCTGTCGGGACCCATTCGTGTGCGGCTCACCATGTACAGGGGCGATGGCAGCCTGAACGAATTCAATAGCAACAATGCGGGCTATGTTATCCAGGTGTGGCCGCTCTCTTCTTCCTACTTATCGTTAAATGACGATGGCATCACAGTGAGTATATATGAGGAAGGAAGAAAATCGATCGATAAATTCTCATCCCTCAAAACAAATAACTATCTCGTATATGCGATGGGTGCGATGTATGCAAAGAAGCATAAATTCGGCGACTGCCTTGTGCTGAACAGTCAAAATAGAATTTGCGACGCCACCATCGCCAATGTTTTTTGGGTGAAGGAAGGAAAGATTTATACGCCGCCGCTCAGCGAAGGCTGCGTGGCAGGGGTGATGAGGGCGAACCTCATTCAACGGATTCCCGAAAGCGGGTTAGAGGTGATTGAAAAGGAAGCGACAGAAGAGGAACTGCTGCACGCAGATGAGTTGTTTTTAACGAATGCGTTGAATGGGATACGGTGGGTGAAGGAATTTAAGGGTAAGCAATATACGCACGACCTGGTGTCGAAGATTTATCATTTGACGATTTGAAGAAAGGGCAAAGGTGAAAAGTGAAAAGGCTACCTCACCGCCCCCTTAAACTTTTTATTCAACTTATCATTCGCGAGGCTGCGGAACGTTTCGAGCGTACTGTTCAGCCCCGGCGAAACCGGCCGCACGGCAAACGCGCCCGTCGATAAATATTGCAACACACTTCCAAGCGCCGATTCACCGGTATCTCCCCAATCCTTATCCAACCCATCCTCCACCACATTATCCACTGCAATCCCATCAAAGTAATTCCCCTCTCCCATCCCATTCGTACTCCGGAACGAAACCGGGAAAATATACCAGTCGCCTACCCCTATCGGGAAAAATCCTACCGGCTTCCCGTACGTGGCCTCAGGACCCACCAGCTTCACATTCATATAGGGTTTCAACTCATTGATCAGCAGTTCGCTTGCCGACGCCGTGTTGCTGCTGACGATAAAAATGATGTTGTTAACATTGAGCGGGCCCTTCTTATCGAACAGCGTGGTGGTATTGAGCGCCTGGTAGTTGTCGTTGAACTCTTCATTCATCATGATGCTTCCATCGGCCGCAGTCTTCACCAGGTAATCGGCCAGGTTAGCCTGCAGGTTCACATAGCCGCCGCCATTGTAGCGCAGGTCAACGATCACATCGGTAACGCCTTTGCTGGCGAACTCCTGGAAAACGCCCGCAAAGTTCTGTTGCACCTCTGCTGTATCTCCCAGGAACGAGTTGACCACCAGGTATCCCGCTTTCTTCGCCCCCAGGTCATAGACGGTGTCGAGATACACCGGGTTATCCTGGTAGGTGGCCCCGTTGAGCGTGATGTCCACCGTGCTTCCGTCGGGTTTTTGGAACGTAAACGGTGTTGATGCAGAGCCATAAATCTGTTCAGACAGGAAATCGGCATTGTCGGTGGTAATGTCATCGCTGCCTGCAACGTTCACGATCTTCCAGCCTCGCCGGATGCCCGCCAGGCCGGCGGGTGAACCTTTTACTACCGACCGCACGCGGAGATCGTTGTCTGTGAAGAAGAAGGCATTCAGCCCAAAGTCGGATGCGATTCCCGAACTGATGTTGTCCCATTCGGTCTTCTTCATGCCGAAACTGTAGTGGTCAACCGGCTCGCTGAAACCTGGTTCGAGGCTGAACTCCCTGATGCCCATCATTACCTGGTCGGGATCGTCGTACGACCGGGCGTTGAAGTTGCCGGGAATTTGCGTGTTCCATAGGTAAATGTCGCGGCTCACAGCGAGCGCGCTGTCCATCAGTTGATCCTGCGGCGTGTCGCGCCGTCCCGGGTTGGCATCGTCCTTTCTGCAGGAGGCTACCAGCACCACACACGCGAACCACGGCAATAAAGAGCGAAGGTTCATAAGTTTTTTGCGATGATTTCCGTTACAAGTATAGTCATATATACGGGTGGATTCTCTCTAAATGTTGTGCCGGTTGGGGATTTTTTGGGGGTTTAACAAATTATTACAGTGGGTCTTTCCCCGGCAGTCCTCCCCCGGTCCCTCCTTCGTCGGGACCACCCCCTCCGGAGGGGGATAGGCGGTTTCCTCCGCTGGGGGTTGAATCTCGCAAAGGCGTCAGGAAGTTCGCAAAGTGTTTCCCCCGCTTGGCGTTGGATCTCGCAAAGGCGTCAGGAAG
>CBIGXK010000110.1:0-10585 GCA_966193805.1 uncultured bacterium
CCTGGGGTAAGTAAAATATGCGGAAATTCTTGCCGATGATTTCCTCGGCTTTATACCCCTTTATCTTTTCAGCACCGGTGTTCCAGTTCTGGATGTTACCATTCGTGTCGAGCAGAATAATGGCATAATCCTCGATCTCCGCAATCATTTTGTGATAGCGTTCTTCGCTCTTGCGCAGCGTCTCATTCCGTTGCTCCAGTTCCCAGGCAAAGCTTCTTAGCTGTTCTTCCGCCTGCCTGGCCTCCGCCAGCAGGCGTGCGCTATCCGTTGTATTATCCTGTTTCTTCCTCAATTCATCCATACCACCCAATTTAAGCTGCGACAATCGTAGCCAGTTTTTCAATCAATAATCCCAGGCCAGCAGGTTTCACCTGGAAATCTGTGGCGCCTAATTCCCTGCTTGCCTGAACAATCTTTTTGTCGGAAGAGGTCGAGAACATGATAACCTGGACATCTTTGAGATGGGGGAGCTTGCGTATCTCTGCCAGGCACTGAATGCCATTCATTTTCGGCATGTTGACGTCCAGGAAAATGTAATCAGGTACAAAAGAAGTGTTTTCCTTCAGTTTTTGAAGCGCTTCGATGCCGCTATTGGCGACCGTGCAGCTAAAGTTCTTATCCACTTCCTGTAAAGCCATTACAAATAGCTCCTGATCGTCCAGATCGTCATCAATCAAAAAAAATTCACTCTTCTTTTTCACGTATTTAGCTTTCGACCCGAATTTTAGACTGGTGGGGTGCATTAAAAGTATTAAATTTTTCCCGGATCCCGCCTTAAAACAGTTTTATACGGGTTGATGGAAATCTGTCGGCATTGTAGTAATTTCAGAGGACCATATTTTTTTACTAAAACGACCTGTAAAATGCCCAGTTATCAGCTAAAAATCAATGGCCGCACCTACACCGCGAACGTGGCAGAAGATACACCGCTGCTATGGGTGTTGCGCGACCATCTCGGCCTGGTAGGCACCAAGTACGGATGTGGAATTGCGCAATGCGGCGCCTGTACGGTGCATGTAAACGGCAATGCAACGCGTTCGTGCCAAGTGCCGGTGTCGGTGCTCGAATCGGCAGAGATCACCACTATCGAGGGACTGTCAGAAAACGGCGACCATCCCGTGCAGCAAGCCTGGGATGAGGTGGACGTGGCCCAGTGCGGGTACTGCCAGGCGGGACAAATTATGACCGCCGCGGCTTTGCTCAAACAAAAGCCGAATCCCACCGAAGACGATATCGTCAATACCATGAACGGCAACATCTGCCGCTGCGGAACTTACCACCGCATTCGCGAAGCAGTGTTATTAGCCAGCAAAAAAATATAAATATTATGTCAGCAACCATTGATACGAGCCGAAGGGAGTTTCTAAAAATAACTACCCTCAGCACCGGGGGACTTATACTCGGATTTAGCTGGTTCAGCAACGAAGTGAAGGCCGCAACCGTTCAGGCGGTGGGCGTTACCGGCGACGTTGGCTTCAACAGTTACCTTTCCATTGCGAGCGACGGGGTGATCACCCTGTTCTCCCCAAATCCCGAACTGGGCCAGAATATCATGACGTCGTTCCCGATGATCGTGGCCGAAGAACTCGATGCAGACTGGACAAAAGTGAAGGTGCTGCAGGCGCCTCTCGACGCGTCGAAGTTCGACCGGCAGGTTACCGGCGGAAGCGGCGCGGTGCCGCACTCGTGGAGATTGCTCAGGAACGCCGGCGCAACGGCGCGGTATATGCTGGTGGCGGCCGCAGCAAAACGCTGGAACGTGAGCCCCTCATCGTGTAAAACAGAAAACGGCTTTGTGATCCACACGTCGGGAAAAAAACTAGGCTATGGTGAACTTGCGGCCGATGCGTGCCAAATAGCCGTTCCGGCAGAAGTGAAATTGAAAGACAGGAAAGATTTCAAGCTGATCGGCACGGCCGTTAAAAATGTTGAAAACAGCAAGATCCATACAGGCAAGCCTTTGTTCGGCCTCGATTTTTACCGTGAAGGAATGTTGTATGCGGTGATACAGCGGCCGAAGGCGTTCGGACTGAAGATAAAATCGGTAGATGCCGCTGCAGCGAAAGCAATGCCCGGCGTTGTGGATGTGGTCACCTTCAGCAATAATGTGGCGGTGGTGGGAAAATCCACCTGGGAAGTGATGAAAGCAAGAAAAGAATTGAAAATCGAATATGAAAAGGAAGGCGAACTGGAAAGCACTTCCGACCATAACAAACTTTTCATGACGCTGCTCGACAGCGGCGATGCTAAGGTGGAAAGAAAAGACGGCGACGTGGAAGCTGCGTTCAAAAACGCAGCAAAGGTCATCAAAAGCGAATACCAATGCCCGTTCCTGCCACACAGCCCGATGGAGCCGATGAACTTTTTTGCGCACGTGCGCGAAGACGGCGTTGAGCTGATAGGGCCCACGCAAACGCCGGCGTCATCACGTACGGCCACAGCAAAACTGCTGAACATCCCGGAAGAGAAGATCACCGTTCAGATGACCCGCCTTGGCGGCGGATTCGGCAGAAGGCTGAAGACCGACTACGCAGTGGAAGCCGCGGAACTGTCGAGCATCATCAAGGCGCCCGTGAAAGTAACATGGAGCAAAGAAGACGACATGACGGGGGGAAGCTACCGGCCCGCGGTGCGCTACCGTTTTGAGGCCGCGCTGGACGACAGAGGAAACCTCACCGGTTACAGGTTGCGCGGTGTAGGCATCAACTCAGGCAACCCCACGCGCCAGGACAATTTTCCTTCTGGCGCTGTTGAGAATTTACAAATAGAATGGGTGGAACATAAATCGCCCATCACCACAGGAGCGTGGAGGGCACCCATCACAAACTTCCTCGCCTTTGCAGAGCAATCGTTTATTGATGAAGTGGCCTTCGCCGCCAAAAAAGATCCTGTTCAATTTCGCCTCGACCTGTTACAGAAAGCAAAAACATCTCCAACGGGTGAACTTGGTTATGATGCAGACAGGATGATCAGCGCGATTAAGCTTGCAGCAGAAAAAGGCGGATGGGGGAAGAAGAAAGACGTGTTCCAGGGATTCAGCGTTTACTTTTCACACCGGTCGTATGTTGCACAGGTTGCGGAGGCAGTGATGGAAAAAGGAAAGCCCGTTATCAAAAAAGTGTACGCAGGCGTTGACTGCGGAGAAGTGGTGAATTTGAGTGGTGCGCGGCAGCAGGTGATGGGTGGTATTGTTGATGGCTTTGGCCATGCAATGTTTGGCAAGTTGTCGTTCAACAACGGAGAGACCGAACAAAAAAACTTTGACAGCTACCGCCTTATCCGGATGAAGGAAATACCGGAAGTGGAACCGCATTTCGTGGACAATGGCATCAGTCCCACCGGTCTTGGAGAACCGGCATTACCACCCACCGGCGGCGCAGTGGCCAATGCCATTTTCAAGGCAACCGGCCAGCGCATCAAAGAACAACCCTTCATGGAACATGAAGTGTTCTCGACGAAGAAACCGGCTAAGCAGCCCACGATGAAGCAACCGGAAATCAACTGATTATTTTGAAATGTGAAAGAGATCCGCAACATCATATCGGCATACGACGCAGCGGTAACCGCCGGTAAGAAAACGGCACTGGCGACTGTTGTGCATGTGGAAGGTTCGTCGTATCGCCGGCCCGGCGCACGCATGCTCATTGCTGAAGACGGTACGCTTACCGGCGCCATCAGCGGCGGCTGCCTCGAAGGCGATGCTTTGCGCAAGGCGCTGTTTGCGATCTATGAGAATAAAAATAAGCTCGTTACCTACGACACCACCGACGAAGATGATGCACGGCTTGGCGTACAGCTCGGCTGCAACGGTATCGTACACATTCTTTTTGAACCACTGAATCATGATGGCGAAAATCCCGTCGCGCTGCTGAAGGCAGTTACCCACGAACGCAGCGACGCGGCACTGGTAACGTTGTTCTCCCTGAAAAATAAAAATGAACAACCCGGAACGGTGTGTGCGGTTGCTGGCAACAACACCACGATGATCGCGGGCATTGCTGCAACCCTGCAGCAGGCCGCAGCGGCCGACACCGCCGCGGCGCTGGCAATAAAACAATCATCGATAAAATCGTACGGCGACCTGAACGCATTCATACAGGTGGTTCAACCCACGCTGTCGCTTGTGATATTCGGCGCGGGGAACGATGCCATGCCCCTCGTGTCGATAGCGAACATTGCAGGGTTCGATACAACGGTAGTGGATGGCCGCCCCACACATGCCACACCAAGAAGATTTCCGATGGCAGAGCGCGTGGTAGTGATGAAAGCCGAACATGCACTTGCCGATATCACCATTGATAAATTGACGACAGCCGTACTGATGACGCATAATTACCAGTACGACATGAAAGTGATGGAGCAGTTGCTCGCCACCGAATGTCCGTATATCGGCCTGTTGGGTCCCAAATCAAAATTCGAGCGCATGGCCGCCGACCTGGCCGATAAGGGTGTTGTCATTGGGCAGGAGGGGCTGGAACGGATTCACTGCCCCGTGGGCCTCGACATTGGCGCAGAAACCGCGGAGGAAATAGCATTATCCATTACTGCCGAAATAAAAGCGGTAATGGCCGATAAATCGGCGCAATCGCTGAAACACAAACCGGGCCCGATACACCATCGCGAAACATCATGAGCAAGTACGGCATCATCATCCTCGCTGCCGGCGGATCATCACGGTTAGGTAAACCCAAGCAGTTATTATTATATCAAGGCAAGCCGCTGATCCAAAATATTATCGATGCCGCGGAAGCTGTTCCCGAATTATACACTATTGTTGTTACAGGAGCGGTGCCGATAGAAGTAAATGTGCATAGCTGTTACAATGAAGAGTGGCCGTCGGGCATCGCCTCAACCATCCGTCAGGGCCTAAGTGAATTATTGAAACTGCAGCCGCAGGCAGCAGCGTGCATCATTACCGTTTGCGACCAGCCTTTTATCACTGCTGAGGTTTTATCGTCGTTAATTGTGCGTCATGAAGAAACAGGAAGTGGCATTGCAGCGTCGGGTTATGCAGGAACGGTTGGCACACCCGCATTATTCAGCAGCCAATATTTTGATGAACTGTTGCAATTGCGCGGCGACGAAGGCGCCAAGAAGGTGATAAAAAAATACGCGCACGATGTGGCCATCTTACCTTTTCCCGGCGGCGAAACCGACATCGATACGGCAGAGGATTACCAGCGCCTTACTTAATTGATGAATGGCAACAGCGCCGGTGCGAATATTTGTAACTTTCCTCTATTAAAGACCCGGTATGAAAGCAACATTCGACCTTCACGTAAATGGCGGCCAGCACACCGTTTCCACCGAAGAGGAAACGCCACTGCTATATGTTTTGCGCAATGAACTGGCACTCGACGGACCGAAATACGGTTGCGGCCTGCAGCAGTGCGGCGCCTGCATGGTATTGCTGGATGGTCACGCACAGCCAAGCTGCATGATTTCGGCTTATTCGGTAAGAGAAAAGGAGATCACCACGCTGGAGGGTATTGCGCCTTCTGCAAGCAAGCTCCATCCCGTTCAGCAGGCCTTTATTAAAGAGCAGGCGGCACAATGCGGCTATTGCCTCAATGGAATGGTGATCTCTGCAGTGTCGTTGCTGGCAAAAAATCCTTCGCCCGATGATGCTGCGATACGCGCGGGAATGCAAACCAATCTTTGCCGGTGCGGTTCGTATGCGCGCATCATGCGTGCAGTGAAGTCGGCTGCGGCACAGCGTTCATCCATCAAATAACTTTTATCATTATGCGCACTACGAGAAGAGATTTTATAAAGATGTCCGGTTGCCTGTCCATCGGTTTTACACTGGGCAATTTCTCTTTCGATCATCCATCACCGTTGGTACAGGAACTTCCGGGAAGCCTGAAGAGCAATCCACATATCAATTCATGGCTGGAGGTGCTGGCCAATGGCCGCATTCGCATTTTTACCGGCAAGCTGGAACTGGGCCAGGGCATTCGTACCGCGATAGCGCAGGTGGCCGCAGAGGAGCTGAACCTGCCGATCGAAAAAACAGAAGTTATTTTAGCCGACACCGAACGCACGCCGAACGAAGGTTACACCGCAGGCAGCGGCTCCATCGAAGGAAGCGCCATGGCAGTGAGATTTGCAGCGGCCGCCGCGAAAGCGAAATTACTGGAACTGGCGGCACGCAAGTGGAAGGTTGCTGTGGATGAACTCGACACGAGTAACGGTACGGTACACACGAAAAACAGGAAACAGCAAACAACATTTGGGGCACTGCTCCTTGGCAAACAAATCACCGACGAGGTGAAGTTGCCCGTGACCCTGAAGCCAAAGGAAAAATACGCGCTGGTGGGTAAAGCGATTCCCCGTGCCGACATTTCAAGAATGGTAGTAGGCAAACTTGGTTACCTGCACGACTTGCGTTTTGACGATATGGTGCATGCACGTGTAGTGCGCCCAACTGCCTACGCGGCAACACTTGTGGATTATGATGAAGAGCACGTAAAGAAAAATGTTCCGGGCATGTTGAAAATTGTTCGGAACGGCAGCTTCCTGGGTGTAATTACCGAAGATGAATACCAGGCAGTGGCCGCTCAACGCCTGCTGCGGCTCAACTCAACGTGGAAGCAAACCACAAACCTGCCCACCGCAAAGCTTCGTGATTACCTGAAACAATTACCGGCGCAATCAGAAAACGTGATGGAGAAGGGCAATGCAGGCACCGCAAACTTCACCCACCACGCCGAATACTTCAAGCCATACATCATGCATGGTTCGATGGGGCCGTCGTGCGCCGTTGCATTATGGAACAACGACAAGCTGCACATCTGGTCGCACACGCAGGGAGTATTTCCGTTGCGCGATGCGATTGCCGGGTTGCTGCACCTGCCTGAAGGAAAAGTTGAGGTAACGGGCGTGCCCGGTTCAGGTTGCTATGGACACAACGGCGCCGATGATGTGGCCGCCGATGCGGCAGTGCTGGCGATGGCCTACCCCGGCAGGCACGTGCGCCTGCAGTGGATGAGGGAAGATGAGCACCTGTGGGAACCGTACGGCAGCGCGATGATAATGGAAGCCTCCGCGGCTTTGGATGGCAATGGTAAGATCACCCGGTGGAAATATGATGTCTGGACCGATACGCACAGCACCCGCCCGGGTGGTAATGCAGAAAACTTATTGGTGGCGCGCTACCTGGAAAAGCCGTTGGTGTCTGATTCGGCGGGGTTCAGGGGCGGAGGTTACCGTAACGCCGAGCCCTACTATGTATTCACGAACCAACGGGTAGACGCACATTTTTTCAAGGCGCCATTGAGGGTGTCGGCGCTGCGCAGTTTGGGCGCCTATGCCAATATTTTTGCGATCGAATCATTCATGGATGAGTTGTCGGTAAAGGCCAAAAAAGACCCTTTTGATTTCCGCATCATGCACCTGGATGATGAACGTGCGATTGCGGTTGTTGAAAAATTAAAACAGATGGTTGCCGGGGAGAAGCCGGAAAAAGGCAGCGCGATAGGCATGGCATTTTCGCGGTATAAAAATCATGCGTCTTATTGCGCGGTCGCCGCCCTGGTGGCTGTTGATGCGCAACAACATGCCGTGCAGGTAAAAAAAATGTGGGGGGTGATAGATTGCGGTGAGGCGATCAATATCGATGGCGTTATCAATCAAACAGAAGGAGGGATGATACAGTCGGCAAGCTGGACGCTTGGTGAGGAGGTGAAGTTTGATGAAACGCATGTTAATACGGGTAGTTGGGACACCTATCCTATTTTCCGTTTCAGCGATGCGCCCGAGGTGCATGTGGAGGTATTGAACAGGCCGCATGAAGAAGTGCTGGGTGCGGGCGAGGCTGCACAGGGGCCGGCGGCGGCGGCCGTTGTCAATGCAGTGTACCGGGCGTCGGGCATACGCGTGAGGGAACTGCCCGTTCGGGGTAAGATATAATTAAAGGTCGTTCGGGTCGATCCAGATAACCGATTTCGCGGGCGCCCATCCATCGCTCTCCCAATCTTTATTCGCCGGATCTTTTATGATCTTTCCATCAACTATGAAATAATAAAGATGCTTCCCTTTTGCGAGGTAGACATGACCCTTCCAGTAATCATCTTCCCGTTCCATTCTTAAACCCTGCGGGCTCCAGTTGTTGAAATCACCGGCAAGGAAAACATCCCTGGCGTCATCATATCCCTTCAGCTTGAAAACGAAATTGGCCCCTATCACCATAAACGAATTGCGGTTTCCTTTTCCATCGTTTACAATCGAAGCGTTTGCAGGGTCGGTCATCCAGTGTCCGTCAACGATAAATTTATATTGGTAATTACCCGGCCCCAATACATAAGGGAGCTCCCATCCATCGCTGATTTTTTTCATGGACAGTTTATCGGGTCTCCAGTCGTTGAAATTTCCTGCCAGCATAACGTGCCGCGCGTCTGTGAACCCTTTCAACTGAAAACGATGTGGTTTACCGATAGCGATCTTTTGTTCGGATTGTTGAGAAGGCTTCACTGTTTTGCCATCCACCAGGAAATTGTAATCATACGTTCCTTCTTCGATATATACTTCATTCTGCCATCCACCGTTCACTCTTTTCATGGGAACTTTGTCGGGCGCCCAATTATTGAATGTGCCGGTTACAAATACTTTGTGCGCGTCTTCATAACCTTCCAGGAAAAAAGTTTTGTTCGGAACAAAGAATACAGAATTCTCGTTGCCGCGGCCATCGTTCTCAGAGAGCTCATTGGCGGGGTCGGTTGTCCATCTCCCATCGCCGATAATGAATTTGTAATAATATTGCCCGGGCTCCAGTTTTACCTTCACCATCCATCCGTCGCCGGTTTTGGTCATGGGAAAAGCCGCGTGTTGCCAGTTAGTGAAATTGCCTGCCAGGCGAACCCTGGGGGCCTTTAAAAATCCATCCAGGTAAAATATCACCAACCCGTTTTCTCTTTTAAACTCGCGGCCATTTTTAAACTTGTTGAAACCGTAGGTTGTGCGGTTGCCACCCACCACGTGCCAGTCTTCGGGAGTGGGTACGGGGGTGAAGATGATCTTTCCCGTAGGATAGGCCGTTGGCTCGGGGCTGATGAAGGGCTTGCTGATGATGTACCGCTGCTTTTCTTTCACGATTTTCCACCCCATGCTAACCAGGGAATCGTCGTTCCCCGATCGCACCAGACCATGGAAGCCTATGTTCCTGAGATTGTATTTGGTGATGAAGCTGTCTGCCACCGCGGGAGGCAGGTTTCGGGAAAGCACGATCCACATCTGGTTCTCCCTCACTTTAAAATAAGCTTCGGGCCAACCAGGCTGTGCACAAAGTTGTGGTATGATGCACACGAATATTACTGCTGCCAATCCGGCCCGTACGGCCCATTTTCGTATGGTGGAACGGGCTTTCATTTTAATATGTACAATATACGCTTTCTAAAATTGATGACTATGGTGTTTCGTGACAGAAAATCATAGCCGAGCACGCCGTTGATGCAGTCCATGCCCCCGAAGCAGGTATATTCAAGATGGGTGATGATCACAGGCAGTAACGGCAGTTTTATATTGCCGAGTTGCAGACCCGATAATTGCCCGGACAATGCTTCCACCTGCCTTGTGCCGGTGCCGGTTAATAATATTCTTCCTTCGATGGTGACGCTGTCGAGCACCTTATCGGGCAGTCGGCTGTCAAGGATCGAGGTTTCGGCGGCGAGGTCTATGGCGAAGCGGAGGTCGCGTTTTCCGATGTGCATTTTGAGCAGTATCCGGTTGCTTTTTAATTCGATGGGATAAGCGGCGTAACGTGATGTATCGTTAAGGACAGGGTTCTGGTAGGTTTTCGCTTCTTTTTTTGTGATGTGACGGAGATGGATGAGGTTATTGACGTAGTCAATCGTCATTTCACATTCCTTAAAAAAAGCCACTCCTACCAATCCCATGATCTTGAGTCCACGCGCCCGTTCAATGTGTCCGAGGCTCACCATGTCGGCATCCATACGATAGTAGTGCATGGTGCCGAGTTGGAAATGCGGAACGACGGTGGTTTCCTGTTGTCCGCCCGTGCCGTTGACATCGGAGCGGGAGCTGTTGTGCTGAACCATTACCGGGTAGCGCCTGAAGTAGGTATTGTTCAATACCAGTCCCGGTGCGCCGGTATCGAGGATGAAGTTTCCGCTGGAGGTATCGGCAGTTGCCTGTATGATGATCAATTTGCCCACGAGGTTGAAGGGTATGGTGCAGTTGGATGTATCTGGTCTTAAGATTGGATCGCGCAGTTGTGCGTTGCAGGGTAACGTGGTGATGATTGCCAATAAAAAGATAAAAATGGAAATGGGCAGGTAATGCCATGCAGGAGCACGCGCGCCGCAGCAGCGAAACCGATTGTGAGGCCGGCATTGTGGTGACATGATCCTGGGTTGTGAATGAAGAAAGGAATATCAACTTCACTTACGATCAACGCGCATTAAAAGTTACATTAAAGTGTGGAGGTAGGTTGCGTGGCCGTTACCATTCATCCTTTTTTGGAATTATTTATGAACTAAAAGTTAAACTGTTTCTCACGTTTCACGCCTCACCTCTCACGTTTCACGTTTCACGCAATCCCGTCCACCCCCGGCGCTTCGCGCCACCC
>CBIGXK010000111.1:0-10400 GCA_966193805.1 uncultured bacterium
ATCTGCTTTTCATCCACCCCAAAATGCCTGCCGATGGCAATTGCTGCCAGCACATTGGGAAAATTGTAAGCGCCGACCAACTGTGTTTCAACAATGATCCCATCTGCTTTCATCTTCAGGAACGGCTCGCTTTCAACGATCTCACCTGTAACATCGGCACCGGCCGACCCGTAACGGATAATCGTTTTAATGCCCGCACTCATTTCGCGCAGATACGGGTAGTCCCACATTACGAACGCTGTACCCTCGTTGCTGCGTAAATGATCGTATAATTCGCCTTTACCCTTTTTCACGCCTTCGTAACCGCCAAAACCTTCAAGATGCGCCTTTCCCACATTGGTGATCAACCCATAGCCGGGCAGCGCATACGTACAGTAAGAGGCTATTTCGCCGATGTGATTGGCGCCCATTTCAATTACCGCCATTTGGGCGTCGTTCCGGATCTTTAATATCGTTAAGGGAACACCTATGTGGTTATTGAGATTTCCTTCGGTAGTGTACGTGGTAAAGGTGGAAGAAAGCACCGCGTGGATCAGCTCCTTCGTGGTGGTTTTGCCGTTGCTTCCGGTTATCGCGATAAAGGGAACATTGAATTGGTTGCGGTGATACAAGGCAAGCTGCTGCAACGTTTGCAGCACATCATCCACCAAAATCATCGTGGTTCGCGTGTTGTACGCGGCGTCGTCAATTATCGCATAGGCGGCACCGTTGTCCAACGCCGTTTCGGCAAATGCATTGGCATTGAAGTTGGGGCCGCGCAGCGCAAAAAAAAGATCTCCCTTTTTCAGTTTCCTTGTATCCGTTTGTACGGAAGGATACTGCTTAAAGATTTCGTACAGTTCAATGATGTTCATATCTCCTGAAAAATAAAAAGGGCCACCTTATACGGGTGGCCCTTCAAATATATTCTGAAAATTATCTTTTCCTGTTGTTTTGTCTTCTTTCCTTGTACATGATGCCGGTTTTTCTTCCGTTTCCTTCGGGGCTGCCGACCCTGTCCATTGCGCAACGGAAACCTACCGTGCTGCTGGCCTGGTCTTCTTCAAGGAACCTGCGTGTACCAGGCGACAGCCAATAGGGGCGGTCGTTCCAGCTACCACCTTTGATCACTCTCGATTTATCGCTGATCAGCGTGGTAAGGCCATATCCGCGGCCGGCTGTAGAATCGTAGCTGACGCCTACGGTGAGGGAATCGCCATCAAGATAGTTAATTACGTCACCTTTCTGGTAGTTGCGGCGGCTGCGGCTCTCTTCGTCTGTTACATATACTTTTTTTACGCGGCCGAGGCTGTCTTTTTCATATTCACCGTCGGGGTTCCTGTAAAGCTTCTGGAAGCGGTTTCCGCGGAAGGGTGATACATCATCCACATCCACCAGTGAAAGCGGGCGGTACACATCGGCTACCCATTCGTTGACGTTGCCAGACATGTTATAAAGACCGAAAGCATTTGGGAAAAATGAGTTGACCGGTGCGGTGTACACGGCGCGGTCGTTCAAACCTCCCGCAACACCCATGTTATCACCGCTTCCTCTCTTGAAGTTGGCGAGGAAGGTACCCTGCCAGCTACCGCGGCGCGTATCGCGAAGACCGTTGGCATTCTGGCTCCAGGAGTACACCTGCTTGTTGGTAATCAGCTCCTCACCACGCTTGCCTTCCTTGCGGCTCACCTGTGGGTTTTGTCCAACGAGGCCCAATGCCGCATACTCCCATTCTGCTTCTGTTGGCAGCCTGTAGGCTGGCAGCAGGATCCCGTCTTCAAATGTTACCTGGGCGCGGGGCGTGCCGTTCGGGTTCTTCAGCGGGTTCTTTTTGGAACGAACGCCCGGACCCGGTGTGGGTGTGGTAAGACCGAGCAGGTAAGCTTTCGTACTGAAAGATTCCGAACCCTGGCCCTGGATGTTCTTAAGTGTGTTCTTATTGATGAATTGCTTGTCGATCAAAGCCTTTTCGTTGACGCGGTCGGTTCTCCAAAGGCAGAAGTCGTGTGCCTGCCTCCAGGATACGCCAACAACAGGGTAATAGTTATAGGAAGGATGGCGGAAGTAATATTCAACCATCGGCTCGTTATAGGCCAGCTCGCTGCGCCATACGAGGGTATCCGGCAAAGCACCTTCGCGTACTTCCCTGTATTCGTCGCCGTCAAACACGTTATTGATCCAGTAGAGGTATTCGCGGTAGTGGATGTTGGCCACTTCGGTGCGGTCGATGTAGAACGAGTTAACCGTTTTCCTGGTGGGGATGTTGTTCCAGTCGCTCATCACATCTTCTTCTGCTGCACCCATGGTGAAGGTACCACCCTGAACAAAAACGAGCCCGGGTCCTGTACGCTGCTCCTTTTCACGGGCAACCTGGTAGCCGCCCATGTTCTTGTCGTTGTAGTTCCAGCCGGTAACAGCTGATTGCTCCGGCTTTTTGCGAAACGGATTGAAGTTCTTACACGAAGTTACCAGCGAAGCGCAGGCTGCCACGAGAAGGACGTTTTTCACAGTAGAATTGATGAAGCTGCTTTTGCTCGAGTTCATTTTTATAGCTTTTGCCTTGTTCAGTTTAGTTAAACGGGAGTGGACTGGTAAATATTGTGTAGAATTGGATAACCGCGAAATTAGAACAGTTACTTAAAATAACATGCCAGATCTACGGACGGCAACGTTAAAAAACCCCTATTTTTGACGCGTTTTTACACGTACTATTACAATATTTGCAAAGGCAGTCCGTTCATGTGTGAACAAAAGAAAATGCTGTGAGGTTCAACTAAAAAGAGCCGATTTGCCAAAAATTCGAGTATGAAAAGAAAAACCGCTTTACTGACTGCTACCCTTATCCTGTTAGCCGGTCTCTCCCAACTAAAAGCACAAGTAGATTCAATTAACGTTGTTACCACGGCGGTTCCGTTTCTGAGGATATCCCCCGACGCAAGGGCAGGCGGTATGGGCGACCTTGGTGTTGCCACTTCACCCGACGCGAATTCAAGTTTCTTTAATTTGGCAAAAACGCCTTTTACCAAAAGTCCTTATGGAGTGGGTCTTACTTATACGCCCTGGCTGAAAGACCTTGGTTTGAACGATGTGTACCTCCTTTCGTTTGCGGGGTATTATAAGCTCGATGAGCAACAAGCTATTTCCGGATCTATACGATACTTCAGCCTCGGTAACATCCAGTTTACGGATGGATCGGGTAACGAACTGGGCACCGGCCGTCCCCGGGAGTTTGGCATAGATGGGGGTTATTCCCGCAAGCTGTCCGACAATATGAGCATCGGTATCGCCTTACGGTTTATCCATTCTAATCTCGTTGGCAATTACACCGACCAGTCGAACACCTACCAGGCAGGAAACGCGGTGGCAGGCGATCTCTCTTTCTTTTATACCGGGCAGAATGAAGATGGCCAGGGATGGAACTTCGGCGCGGCCCTGTCGAACCTCGGCTCCAAGATCGGCTACACCCGCGATGCCACGCAAAAAGATTTTATACCCGCCAACCTCGGGCTGGGCGCGACTTATACCAAGGTTTTCGACGAAACCAGCAAGATCGAGTTCGGTCTCGACCTGCACAAGCTTCTGGTTCCAACACCCCCCAAGCTGACGGGCGACGTTAGCTCGGACTCTGCGAAAATTGCGGATTACCGTACTAAAGGAGTCGTAGGCAGTTGGTTCAGCTCTTTTGGTGATGCACCCGGAGGTTTTGGCGAAGAAATGAGAGAGTTCCAGTTTTCGCTCGGCGCCGAATACTCGTACAACAACCAGTTCTTCGCACGCACCGGTTATTTTTATGAAGATAAAACCAAGGGAAACCGCAAGTATTTCACTGTGGGCCTTGGTATAAAATACAACGTGTTTGGACTTAACTTTTCTTATCTCGTTCCCTCGGGAGCAGGTATAAACAGGAACCCATTATCGAATACGCTTCGCTTCGGTCTTATCCTTGACCTGGACGAGTCTGCAGCCGGCGAAGCAGCAGAACCTATTAATTAAGTAATGAATTACCGCATCGGCTCTGGCATGGACGTTCACCAACTGGTGAGCGGCCGGCAGCTTTGGCTGGGAGGTGTGCAGATACCTCACCATAAAGGCGGCCTCGGCCACAGCGATGCGGATGTTCTCCTTCATGCCATTTGCGATGCGCTGCTGGGCGCACTGTCGCTGGGAGACATCGGTACCCATTTCCCGGATACCGATCCCTCGTTTAAAGACATAGACAGCAAAGTTCTTTTGCAGAAAACGTATGAAATGATCCGGCAAAAGAATTATCACGTGGTAAACGTCGATGCTTCGCTGTGTCTTGAAAATCCGAAGATCAAAAAATACACTCCCGAAATGAAGAAAGTCATCGCCGGAATTTTGAATGTCGGCGAAGATGATGTTTCTGTGAAGGCCACGACCAACGAAAAAATGGGATTTATCGGCAGGGAAGAAGGCCTTGTCGCATATGCCACTGTGTTGTTGAAATCGGCAACATGATATAACCTGCCTGCCTATATTTGCACCATGTCAAAAATCAAGGTGCGAATTGTAAATCAGTCCGATAACCCTTTACCCGAATATGCCACGCAGGGGTCGGCAGGCGTTGACCTGAGGGCCAACCTTAATGAGCCGGTCACTTTAAAACCGATGGAACGGTTGTTGATACCAACTGGTATATTCATCGAGCTTCCCGATGATTATGAGGCACAGGTGAGACCCAGAAGCGGCTTGGCAATCAATCATGGCCTTACCTGTCTTAATTCACCCGGCACCATTGACGCTGACTATCGCGGAGAGCTGAAAGTGATACTCATCAATTTGTCGAACGAGGCGCACACCATATTGCATGGCGACCGCATCGCGCAGATGGTGATTCATAAGGTGGAGAAAGTAAAGTGGAAGAAGGCCAGGAAAATTTCTGAAACCAGGCGTGGCGGCGGAGGTTTTGGCCACACTGGAAAAATTTAAACATGACAAGACTCAGGTTAACGGCTCTCATGGTGATATCGGTGACCATTTTCAGTTGCCGCTCAACGAAATCTATACAGACTGCCATTTCGAAAAAAGATTCGGTGCAGCTCATCGTTGCGGACTCTGCATCCATAAAAGATTCCATCGCCTTTATCAACACCATCACCGGGGGCCTTAGCAAAAACCGCGTGGACTTTGAAACTTTTTCTGCCAAAGTAAAAGTGGCCTTCCAGGGAAGCGACGGCAAAAGAAATGATTTCAACGCATTCATCAGGATAAAGAAAGACAGTGTTATTTGGGTTTCCGTCAATGCCGTGCTGGGTATAGAAGCGTTCCGGTTATTGATAACGCCCGACAGCGTAAAGGTGTTGAACAAACTCGATAAAGTGGTGCAGTTGCGCTCCGTGAATTACCTGCGTGAAATTACCAGGCTGCCATTTGGGTTCAGTGAATTGCAGGATGTAATCGTGGGCAATCCGATATACTTTACCAACGAAATTGTATCCTATAAAAAGGAGCCCGAATTCATTTCTGTTCTACATGTGGGCCGGGTATTCAGGCACCTGCTCACGCTCAATCCGCAAAATTTCCAGGTAATGCACAGCAAGCTGGACGATGTGCAGCCCATCCTGGCGCGCAGTGCAGACATTACTTACGGCGACTATGAAATGCGGGACGGAAAGCCGTTTTCAACATTCAGAAAGATTACGGTATCGGAAAGATCGAAGCTGGATATCGAGATGAAATTCAGGCAGTATGATTTTAACGTACCGTTAAACTTCCCTTTTGGAATTCCAAAAAATTATAAATTGCAATAAGCGCTGACTCATGGCGTTGTAAAGCAAACCTTCCTTCATGCGAGTTGTCCTGATTACCATTTTATTTACATTGGCCGCACTGAATGGCGTTTTCGCTCAAACCCAGTCCAGGGCTGAACTGGAGAAGCAAAGAGCGGAGATCCAGGAAGAGATCGCGTCGGTAAAGCGTTCGCTCGACCAAACCACGAAGAACAGAAAGGCTTCGCTTGGACAACTGGCGCTGCTGCAGAAAAAGTTGAGACTGAGGGAAGCTGCGATTAAAAATGTCAGCAAACAGATCGATTACATCGACAATAATATCACCCAATCGAGGAAAGAGATTGAAAACCTGAAAATGGACCTCGACACGCTGAGGACGGAGTATGAGAAAAGCGTGGTGTATGCCTATAAGAACAGGAGCAGCTATGATTTCCTGACGTTTATTTTCGCGGCTACCAGTTTTAACGATGCCCTTAAACGCGTGGAATACCTGAAGTCGTATCGCAAATACCGCGAGGAGCAGGCCAGTACCATCAAAAATACGCAGGCGCTGCTGCAAAAAAAGATCAGCGGCCTGGAGCGCTCCAGGAAAGAAAAGGACGAAGTGCTGGCGAAGCAGGAGAAGCAAAAGATGGATTTGGTAGACGAGAAGAAGGAAAAGGACGTGGTGGTAAAAAGACTGCGGTCGAGAGAGAAGGAATTATCAAGGGAACTTTCCAATAAGCAGAAGGCGGATAACAAGCTGAGGGCTTCCATCAAAGCGGCCATCAACAGGGAAATCAGGCTGGCAAGGCAGAAAGCTCTCGAAGAAGAGAAGCGACGGAAGGCTGCTGCTATCGCTGCGAACCCCGCCGAAAGGGAAGCTATCGCAAAGGCTGAAACGCCTGCGGCATCTCCAGCGACAACCGAAACGGCTGCCAGTAAGAGTATCTTCGAAGCCACTCCCGAGGGCGTTATTATTTCGGACAATTTTGAAAAGAACAAGGGCAAGCTGCCCTGGCCCGTAGAAAAGGGTAATATTAAAATTCCTTTTGGTACCTATTCCATTGCAGGAACGAAGCTGAGGGGCACCAATCCGGGTCTCACGCTGGAAACCGACCAGGGATCATCGGTGAAGTCGATCTTTGATGGTGAAGTGATATCCGTTTTCGATGTGGAGGGCGAATCGAATGTGCTTATCCGGCATGGGAAATACTTTACCACTTATGGTAACCTGGCATCTTCATCGGTTTCAAAGGGCGACCAGGTCAAATCCGGGCAGGTGATCGGCAAAGCCGGTTCGAACAGTGATGGAAACGGAGAAATAGAATTCCTGCTGCTGCTGGAGAACAAGAACCTGGATCCTGCA
The DNA here is from genome assembly GCA_966193805.1 of uncultured bacterium. Lineage (GTDB taxonomy): Bacteria > Bacteroidota > Bacteroidia > Chitinophagales > Chitinophagaceae > Flavitalea. The sequence continues at coordinate 7,078 of CBIGXK010000111.1, forward strand.
AGCTGGATCAGGAGGAGGTAGGCAAAGGTCAAAGGGCAAAAGCGAAAGGGCAATCGTGAGACGTGAGACGTGAGATGTGAAACGTGAAACGTGAGAGGTTTTTAACTTTAAGTTTTAAGTTTTGCCCGACTGTATCCCCCGCTGGCGGGGGTGGCGCGAAGCGCCGGGGGTGGACCGAAGAAAATTAGCGATCCGAACTTTCCACACTCAGCCTAAAAACCTATCATACAGCATCTCATACTTCGGAACGATATTCTGTATATCATGGTCTTTCGCCTGCCGGAGCGCGTTGCTCCTGAATTTCTCATGAAGTTTTTCATCAGACAGCAACTTGATCGCATCCCGGCTCATACTTTCGATATCCCCCACGTTGCTGAGGTACCCCGTTTTTCCATGAATGTTGATTTCGGGAAGCCCGCCTGCGTTGGTGGAGATCACCGGCACACCTGCGGCCATGGCCTCGAGCGCAGCAAGACCGAAGCTTTCATATTCACTGGTAAGAACAAAAAGATCGCCGATGGCAAGAATTTCTTCCATCTGTTCCTGCTTTCCTACAAAACGCACATCGTCGCAGATGGCGAGGTCGCGGCAAAGGCTTTCGGCCGCTGAACGCTCGGGCCCGTCGCCCACGAACAAAAGTTTTGACGGCACCTGCGGATGGATCTTTGCAAAGATCCTCACCACATCTTCCACCCTTTTTATGCGGCGGAAATTGGAAGCGTGAATAATAATCTTTTCATGATTCGGCGCGATCACTCTTCTGAAGGCATCGATGGGTTTTTTATTAAAGCGGGTAACGTCAACGAAGTTTTGGATCACTTCAATTTCTTTAGTCACCTTGAATATCTTGTTCGTTTCCTGGCGAAGATTTTCCGACACGGCGGTAATGGCGTCGCTCTGGTTGATGGAAAATGCAACCACGGGAGAAAATGTTTTGTCGCGCCCCACAAGGGTGATGTCGGTACCGTGAAGTGTAGTGATCACCGGAATGTTTTTGCCCTGGTTTTCGAGGATCTTTTTGGTCATGTAGGCTGCGGAAGCGTGGGGTATGGCATAGTGAACATGAAGCAGATCGATCTGGTTATTGACGATCACGTCAACCATGGTGCTGGCCAGCGCCGTTTCATATGGCGGGTAATCGAATAAAGGATAAGTGGGTACCCGCACCTCGTGGTAGAATATATTTGCGTTGAATTCGCTTAGTCGTACAGGTTGCTGATAAGTAATGAAATGTACCAGGTGCCCTTTGTCAGCCAATGCCTTTCCTAATTCCGTTGCTAAAACGCCGCTTCCCCCAAATGTGGGGTAGCAAACAATTCCTATTCGCATATCATCTAAACATTAGGCGGCGAAGGTAAAATACAATTTTCATAACTTTAGCTTATTAACAATACCGCAACTTCATGAACCGGTTTCTCGGTATCATCATCCTTTCAGTCATACTTATACTAACAGGGTTGTTTTATTATAGGTATTACTATGTTTTTGGAGAAGGCGTCAAATCGGGCGAGCTCAATTTTGTGGTGAAGAAAGGATACATCTTCAAAACCTACGAAGGGAAACTTATCCAGTCTGGTTTCAGGTCGAAAGTGGCAGGCACCATTCAGTCGAACGAGTTTGATTTTTCAGTGATCAATGAAAGGATCGCGCAGCAGTTGATGGTGAGCGGAGGTAAGGAGGTCGAATTGCATTACAAAGAATATCTGCATTCGCTGCCCTGGAGGGGGTATAATAAATATATTGTGGACAGCGTCATTGCTATACGGCCGTCAACAAACTAAATATTGCCGGGCGTTTATGCAGATCCGGCACCTGTTTCTTCCATTCACCCACGCGCATCGTCCTGATCCATTCATTTTCCGAAGTGAGATCAACAGCCACGCTCACTAAGGTACCGGGCTGGCAGCTTTTCAAAATGGCTTCCATCATCTGGTTGTTTCTGTAAGGCGTTTCGATGAAAAGCTGTGTGCAGTTTTTTTTGTGTGATTCGGATTCAAGCTGTTTCAGCGCCTTGCTTCGAAGTGCATTCTCGATTGGCAGGTAACCATGAAATTGAAAATGCTGCCCGTTGAGCCCGCTGGCCATCAACGCAAGCAGTATAGCGCTTGGACCGACGAGCGGCTTCACTGTTGCCCCGTGCAAATGGGCCGCTGCCACCAGCACCTGTCCCGGATCTGCGATGGCCGGGCATCCAGCTTCACTGATGATGCCAATGCAGTTGTTGTTCCTGATAAAGTTGACGAACTCATTTGTTACCGGTTCTTCGGCCTTGTGTATGGTTACCCAGATGTAGTCATCTATCACCATCTCCTTCCATAATCGCTTCAGGAACCTTCGCGCTGTTCTCTCATTCTCCACAAAAAAGACCTGGCACTGCTTTACGGCATCGATGATATAATGCGGCAGTGTATGTTCGGTGTTTTCATGCAGCACCGTGGGTATGAGAAATACGGTGCTTTGTTGTGCAGTGTTCATGGTTCAGATTTCTGGTGATACAAACTGATGGTGCCGGCAACAACTGCATAGGCTGGCGCAAGGATCCATCCCGCAATCGGTACCAGGTGCATCAGGAAAAAAACCATACCATTTCCTATGGCGAGGCCCTTGTGCCTGCCAATGAATTCGATGCTGTCGGATGCCGACATCTTGTGCCGTTCGCAACTGTAGTCGAGCATTGAAAAACCGTAGTAGTAACATTCCACGAAAAGCATAATAACAGGAGTGATCCACCCGGCTATCGGCACGAACGAAAGGATGAGTATGGATATAGTAAATACTGCCTGCCATAAGCTGTTGCGCAACGCTATTCGAATTCCCCTGTACACATCGTTTAAAAATTGAACGAAACTGAACGGAAAGTCCCTTCCGTCGATGATAGATTCCGTTTTTTCACTCAGGTAGGCAAACACCGGTGATCCGATGATAAGGAACAGGTATTTGAAAAGAGAGAAATAGAATAATATCAGGATGAGCCTCACCATCATTTCACCCATCACAAAAAAGAAGCTGAGCACATCGCTTTCCTGCCTGTGCACCCATTTGTCGATGCCCACTCTGCCCGTGAGCCAGGAAACAGCCGCATCGGAAGAGTGCCAGAACAATAACATTCCGGCAAGGAACATGATCATGTAAATAAAGCCCGGGATGATTATCCATTTCCATAAACGGTGCTTCCTGATGAAAAGATGCGCTCGGAAATAGGATTCGATTGCAGTTACGATTTCTTTAAGCAAGCTTCACACTTTAATTACTCGTTAATTGCTTCTTTGGTTTATTTATTATCTTACTCTTTCAAACTTAACAAATATTCTACTGTTTTGATG
>CBIGXK010000112.1:0-10394 GCA_966193805.1 uncultured bacterium
CTATAGGAAGTTACAAATTATTTATAAAAAAGGCTTTTTATGTTCCTGCGCACTAACCGGTTGGCAACAAAAGTATTGTAATCATTGTATTTTTCCTACATAACTTATCGGTCCCTCGATCTGTTGCCGCCACAGCGTCTCTGAGCTTACCGAAAAAGGTTATATATTGAACCTCGGTTTTCGCACCCACAGCGAGGCACAAGATATTTTGAAAATATACGGCATCGATATAAAAATTATCTTGCTTGTATGCCTGCCGGCATTTTCAGCAACGCAACGGGCCCCGGAGTTCCAGGTAAAAGCCGCCTTCCTTTTCAACTTCAGTAAGTTTGTCGAGTGGCCTGCAAAATCTTTCAGTACGCCTTATGACCCTTTCATCGTAGGCATCTACGGAAACGATCCCTTCGGGAGGTTTATCGATGAAACCATAAAAGGAGAAACGGCACTTGGCCGGCCAATGCACGTGGAAAGGGTCAGGAATGTCCAGGACGCGGTAAAATGCCAGATACTTTTCATTAACACTCCCGGCAAAACAGCAGAAATACTCAATGCGGTAAAGGGCCTGGGAATCCTGACCGTTGGGCAGGATCCCAATTTTTGCTCCATGGGTGGTATTATCCGGTTTTATAAAGAAAAAGATATGGTCAGACTCGAGATCAACGTGCAGGCCGCAAAAGAGTCAAACATAGACATCAGCTCGAAATTACTGCGCATCTCAAAAGTTTACCGGTAGCCAAAGCTCATGCAGAATAAGCGATTGCCCATACAACCTAAACTGATGAAGGTCATTATGATGACCAGCGGCGTTGTGCTTATCATGACCTGTTTTGCATTCTTCGTGTATGAGTTCATCACAGCCCGCGAATCGGCGCGCCGGCATTTATCTACCCTGGGAAGGATCGTTGCCCTTAACAGCACGGCGGCCCTGGCATTTCAAAGCAAGGGAGACGCCGTCGAAACCCTCAACGCCCTGCGTGCAGAAAAGCAAATTGTGGCCGCCTGCCTGTTCGATACAAGCGGACATCTTTTTGCCAAATACCCCGAAACTCTTAACGTCAACGACATTCCATCGAAGCCCTTTAAGTTCGGCTATGTATTTTCAGAAACATACCTCGAAGGATTCGGACCGGTGTTGCTCGACGGGCAAACACTCGGCACGATTTACCTGAAATCCGACCGCCGCGAAATGTATGAACGGTTCTTCCTGTATGGCATCATTTCGTTCATCTTTATCATTGTTTCATTCGTCATCGCCTATTTGATTTCAAAACGACTGCAAAAGTCAATCTCCGAACCACTTATCGAACTTGCGGATACTGCACGCACCATTTCCGATGAACGCAATTACGCCGTAAGGGCGGTCAAGAGAACCAATGATGAAGTCGGCGACCTCACCGATGCCTTCAACCACATGCTTACACGCATCGAGATACAAAATGCCGAGATCACCGGCCTCAACCAGAACCTCGAGCAGAAAGTGAAGGAGCGTACAAAGGAACTCGAAGATGCCTACGTTGCCCTGAAACAACAAACCGAACTGACCGAAAAGATCCTCGATGCCACTGTTGACCTGATTGCCGTATTCGATACCGAGCTTCGATATGTGGCGATGAACAGGCAATTCGAAGAAATATACCGGAAAAGCCGCCATGAACTGTATAAAAAATCTATCGTTGACGTATACCCGCAGATCGTTGAATCGGGCATGCTGGACGACCTGCGGCTGGCGATGCAGGGAGAGATCGTTCGCCATGCCAATTACCTCTCGCCCATCACCAACAGGAACTATGAAAGTTTTTACATCCCACTGAAAGATAACGCAGGCAAAGTGTATAGCATCCTCACCGTTTCGCACGATGTAACAGACATGATGCAGGCACATGAAGAATTGCAAAAACTAAATGCGGAACTCGAGAAATCGAACAGCGACCTCGAGCAATTTGCGTACGTTGCCTCTCACGACCTCCAGGAGCCACTGCGAAAAATTCAAACATTCTCAGAACTCAGCGAAAGAAATCTCGACAAAAAGGAGGACCTGAAAAAATATCTCAATAAGGTAAGCTCGTCGGCGCATCGCATGACCGAATTGATCAAAGCGGTGCTCAACTACAGCCGGCTCGTAAAAACAGATAAACAATATGTGGAGGTGGATCTTGAAGAGGTGCTCAACAGCATATTTGGCGATCTTGAACTGTTAATTGAAGAGAAACACGCCATCATTCGTCACGATAAACTACCGGTGATCTATGGCATCCAGTTGCAGTTGCACCAGTTGTTCCTGAACCTCATCTCGAACGCACTGAAGTTTACCGACAGGCAGCCGGAGATTTTTATCACGAGCCGAATCCTGAGCGGCAGGGACGCTCCGCCACATCTTTCACTGAACAGAAACGGTGACTACCTCCTCCTGAAATTCACCGACAATGGTATCGGTTTCGACCAAAAATTCCAGGATAAGATATTCTCCATCTTTCAGCGGCTTCACAACGACCGCAACATTCCGGGCACAGGTATCGGACTGGCGCTGTGCAAAAAAATAGTGGAGAATCACGGAGGTATCATCACGGTGCAAAGCAAAGTAAACGAGGGCACCACATTCTACATTTATCTTCCGTGCACGAAAGTTATCGCGACTCAGTTGACGAAGATCTCATCTACAAAAAAGTAAGCATGCTTGCCCTTTTCGGGATGCCAGTGGGGCATTGACCGTACCGGTCTCGCCACGAGTTTCATGTACTTCACAGATACCGGTCTGAAACGACATTCATAAGGAACAATTTCTCTCGATTCGATGGTGTCGGGCTGTTTGGGTGTGATAGTCGTGAGAAGCATCATCTTATTGATCTCATTTCCACCCCACACTTCAATCTTCGTTGGTGGAAATATCCAGGCGCCAATGTCGCTCATGGTTCTCAGCGTAACATGGTCTGTTTTCACCGGTTCCTCAAATCTCAACACCGCCTCAAATGGTTCCTTGTCGAAACCGAGCCACTTGCCACTATTGATGTCGAAGCTGAGTTTTTCGCCGTCGATGATGGTGCGGCCCTTTTCGCCTTTAAAGCGATCGTTGGTGCTGGTAAGCAACTGAATGCTGTCGGGAACAAATTTTCTTTTATAGAAATGATATTCCATTACGTCGCTGCTGATCCATCCCGGCTTGAATGCTTTCGCTTTCACGGTAACGTTAGAGTCGAGTATAATGCCCGGTTTGTAAACCGGCGACGAGACGCTGTCCGGCTCCTTTCCGTTCAGCGTGTAGCGCATCACCGTTCCCTTGATGTAGTGTTTCAGCTTCAGCGCTATCGGATCGACAATGATCTCTTCCTCATTCTCCAGGATGGGCGGCGTAAGCTGCAGCACAACAGAATCGCCATTGAAACCCGTGAACCAGCTAATATTCTTGTTGCTATTCTCCAACTCCGAAAAATCCTGTGATGCAGCCGGCGTGCTCCAGAGGTAAACTTCTTTCAGCTTGGGAAAGTCGTGCAACTTCCTGATCTCCGTATATTCTACCGGCGAGCCCGTTAAAGAAATAGACTTAAGAAATGCCAGCGGCTTTAACTGCTCCAGCGTTTTCCCTGTTACCTCGGTAAAATTCAAATTCAGTTTTCGCAGGTTTTTAAAGTGGCTAATGATAGCAAGATCTTCGTCTTTTACTTTCATCTTTTCCAGGTTGAGCTGCACGATGTTATCAGCTACCGGTTCAAGTTCCTTCAATGATTGTATGGTAAACTTCGAGCTGTTATAAAACGTTACCGACAAAGCAGGAGAGCCCAGTGCCAGCGGCACAACAACCCGCGTGTTGGTATTGAGATCATTAACAACGCTCTCGCTGGCCGCAGCAAAGTCATAATTCTCCACCGACCCCGACGGGAGCTTGCTTTTTCCGATGGCATACAATGTATCGCTCGGCAAAAGATCGGTGAACTTTCCTTCGAAGTTTGCGCCCCGCGTGATCCATTCGTGCAGGATGAATTTTTCTTCCTCATCAAGTTGCGGCTTGCCCTTAGGCGGCATGTGCTCTTTTTCCTCCAGCGGCAGGTGGATCCTGGCCATCAGTATTCCGAGGTCCTCTCGCGTGGTATCCCACGGCACGCCTTCCTTTCCGCCCTTCATGAACAGCTCACGTGTGTCCATGATGAGCTCTCCTTTCGATTTCTTGCTATTGTGGCAGCTCATGCATTTATTTTCGAGAATGGGCTGAACGAGGTCGGCATACACATAGGCATCTTCAAAAGGAGGAACGGTTCGCGTCAATACAGGGGTTATTGGAGCAAGAATAAAGTTTTCGCCGTGCGTGATAATGGCGCCATGATGTCCCGCAAAAGAGATCAGTACGGTGATCCCCAAAGCCAGTGCCCGCGCGATGAACACATTCGCGAGTAATTTGTTCCTGATGGCGAAGAGAAAATGCAGGAAGAACGGGATGAAGACGCCGGTCCATTTATGCAGCGCCAGTGCGTCGGGGTCATACCCTTCGCCGCGCGACAACGCAAATCCCATCAGCGCGGTGATGGATGCGGTAACCGCGGCCGCCAGCAAGATTGCATTCGCCGCCGACACGTACCAATATTCTTTTCTGAGCCTGGAAGGAAAGAAAATAAGCATCACTGCATAGAGCAGCACGAGAACGATAGGGAAATGCAGTGCAAGCGGATGCATGCGCCCGAAAACCTGGAGCCACCCCGGAAGTACGATCCTTGGTTCGAAGATCAGGAAAAACAGCAGTAGGGAGTTCAGGGGTATAAGCGAATGTTCAGCAATACTTTTCACCCATTTCGATCCACTCATCGGGTTTATGCGATTATATTTTTTACAACTGTTCCGGAAACATCCGTCAGCCGGTAACGGCGGCCCAGATGTTTATATATTAACTGCTCGTGGTTCAGGCCCATCAGGTGAAGCACCGTAGCCTGGAAATCGTGCACATGCACAGGATCCTTCGCGATGTTGTAACCGAACTCATCTGTTTCACCATATACGAATCCCGGTTTTATGCCACCTCCTGCCATCCAGATGGTAAAGCACCTCGGATGATGGTCCCTGCCATAATTTTCTTTGGTTAGCTCGCCCTGGCAATAGTTTGTTCTTCCAAATTCACCTCCCCAGATAACGAGCGTTTCGTCGAGAAGTCCTCTTTGCTTGAGATCACGAACAAGTGCTGCCGAAGCCTGGTCGGTGTCCTTGCACTGACCCTTCAATTCGTTCGGCAGGTTGGCGTGGCCATCCCATCCCTGGTGATACAACTGCACGAAACGCACGCCGTTCTCGGATAATTTTCTTGCGAGCAGGCAGTTGGCTGCGTATGTGCCGGGCACGAGGCATTCAGGGCCATACATCTTGATGATGGACTCGGGCTCCCTGCTCATGTCGGTAACTTCGGGTACGGCCGTCTGCATCCTGTAAGCCATTTCGTATTGCTGGATCTTGGTGCTGATCTCAGGATCACCAAATTCGTCGTAATTCATCTGGTTCAATTGTGCCAGTTTATCCAGCATCCTTCTCCTGTCTGATTTGCCCATTCCATCAGGATCGGCGAGATACAAAACAGGGTTTTCACCGCTGCTGAATTGCACGCCCTGGTGAATGGAATCCAAAAATCCATTCGACCACAATTTTGAGTACACACCCTGCCCGTTACCTGCGCCTCTTGATAAGAGCACGCAGAAGGCGGGCAGGTTTTTATTTTCACTTCCCAACCCGTAGCTCAGCCACGAGCCCATGCTGGGGCGGTTCCCGATTTGTGCGCCGGTCTGGAAAAAAGTAAGAGCAGGGTCGTGGTTGATCGCCTCCGTGTACATGCTCTTGATGAAACATACATCATCAGCAATACCAGCCGTATAAGGCATTACTTCGCTTATCCATGCACGTGATTCTCCATATTGACTGAAGTTGAAGGCGGTACCCGCCATCGGGAATTTCTTCTGGTCGGCGGTCATGCCGGTTAAACGCTGTCCCATGCGTACGGATGCGGGCAGGTCCTCACCCTGCATCTTCTGCAGCATCGGTTTGTAATCGAACAGGTCGAGTTGTGAAGGCGCACCGTTTTGGAACAGGTAAATGATACGTTTTGCTTTGGGTGCGAAATGCGGAAGTCCCGCCATCAACATCTCTTCATCCTCTTTCGAGGCAAAAAGGTCGGGCATAAGCAACGAACCCAGTGCAAAGCTGCCGATACCCAGACTCAACCGCGACAGGAACTTGCGGCGGTTGTGGTTGAGGCCGTTTTCAAGAATTTCTTTTTGCATAACAATATATTATGTCTTGGTGATCGTTTCTTCAAGATTATAAATCGTGCTGATCGTCTTCATCAGGGCCGCCAGCTTATTTTTATCCGCCGATTTATCCAACGGGTATTCTCCGACGGTCAGCGCTTTCCCTGCATCGAGTGTTTTATCACTGAATAGTGTTAATTCGTTTCCATAGTAGTCGCTTAACACGTCCATTTCTTTTTTTGACGGCTTTCTGCATACAATGAGCCGGAAGGCTTTTTCGATTTTTTTGTTCTCATCCGAATGCTCTTTCAGAAGATTTTGCGCGAGTACACGTGATGCCTCCCACACCATCGGATCGTTCATCATCACCAACGCCTGCAGGGGTGTATTGGTCTGCGATCGTTTCACTTCGCATTGATCCCTGTTGCTGGCATCGAAGATCGCCATTGATGGTGGCGGCACAGTAAGCTTGATAAACGTGTAGATTCCCCTGCGGTAGAGGCTGTCGCCATGATCCTGGATGTAGGTGGCCAGCACTCCCCTGCCCGATGTTGAACTTTCCCAAAGCCCTTTCGGCTGGTAAGGTTTTACACTGGGCCCGCCGATCTCATTTACGAGCAAGCCGCTGCTGGCGAGCACCACATCCCTTACAAGTTCGGCAGGTATGCGCATGCGCGGACCTCTTGCGAGGTAAATATTTTCGGGATCGGTATTCAAATCTTCCTGTGTTATTTTAGAAGATTGCCTGTACGTGGCGCTGGTAACAATCATTTTTATGAGCCGCTTAATATCCCAGTCATGTTCCATAAAATCCACTGCAAGCCAGTCGAGCAACGCGGGGTTGGAGGGAAGTTCTCCCTGCATGCCGAAGTCGCCGGTTGTTTTTACAAAGCCCCTTCCAAAATATAATTGCCACAGTTGATTAACGAAAACCCTGGCGGTGAGCGGATTTTTTCTGTCAATCGTCCATTTAGCAAGACCAAGCCTGTTACGCGGCAAATTTACCGAATCAAAAGGCATGATGGCTGGAAGCGCTGCGGCTTTCACTTCAACGGTGGGCTTGTCATAAACGCCGCGGTCGAGAATGTAGGTGTGCCTCAGCGTGTCGAGTTCGCCCATCACGGATACCGTGAGGGAACCCGTGTCTTTTTTATTGATGTAGCTCAGGAGGCTGTTTACATCTGCATCCTTAATAGTGACCCACGGCGTCTTTGCGGGTGTTGAAGTGGAAACGTCACCCTCATAACCATTTTCTTTGGATGTATTGAAGAATGCGAACAGCTTGTAGTAGTCACGCTGGCTGAAGGGGTCGAATTTATGATCGTGGCACTGCGCACATTCGATGGTCACGCCCATAATTCCCTTACCAAATGTTTTTACCTTATCTATGATGTATTCGATGCGGTATTCCTCGGGTACCACACCTCCTTCTTCGGTATATTTATGATTACGCAGGAAAGCAGTGGCCAGCACCTGCTCCTTGGTAGGATTCGGCAGAAGGTCTCCGGCAATCTGCCACGTGAGGAACTGGTCGTAGTGCATGTTCGTGTTGAATGCATGAATCAGCCAGTCGCGCCACGGCCATTGCGTGCGGATGTTGTCGTCCTGGTAGCCATATGAATCGGCATAGCGTGCCACATCGAGCCAATGCAGCGCCATTTTTTCCCCATACGAGGGGCTCGCCATCAGCTTATCGACTATTTTTTCATAAGCGTCCGGAGATTGATCGGCAAGGAATTCGTCCATCATTTCGATGCCGGGAGGCAGACCAGTGAGATCGATAGACACCCTTTTCAGCAAACGTTCCTTGTCGGCCTCTTCTTTGGGCGTCATGCCTTTTTCATTCAACTGGTTCAGTACGAAATAATCGATTTCGTTCCTGCACCATTTGTTGTCTTTCAAAGCAGGAACGCGTGATTTGACGGGCGCTGCGAATGCCCAGTGTCTTTCGTATTTCGCCCCCTGCTCTATCCATTTTTTAAATAGCGCCACCTGGTCGGGGGTGAGTGCAGGGATGTGTGAATCGGGCACGGGCATCATGTAATGAGGGTCCGTGGAAGTAACTCTTTTAAACAGCTCCGATTCGCCGGGTTTACCGGGCACTAAGGCGAAGGCGCCTTTCGTTTCTTTAAGCGGTGCATACGCCGCGTCGGCAATATCCAAACGCAGACTGGCCTCTCTTTTTTTTGCATCCGGCCCATGACACGCAAAGCATTTGTCGGAAAGTATCGGTCTGATGTGAAAATTATAGCTGACAGTGTCGGGAAGTTTAAAAGACGTATCATTAGCATCTATTCTGCCGCAGCTCAGGTACGTTATCAAAAAAAAGGCGGCGACACAAAAAACATAGAGGTGTTTTTTATTCATAATGGCAACTCAACTTGATAAAACAGTGAGCCAATAATACCAATTATTGACCGAATATCCATCCTCTACTGTTGGTGGCGGTCTAACATACTGATTCTCTGTTTGTATGCCGGCGGCAGGAGCATTGCTTTCAGCAGCTTGTCGACCCCAACGACACGCGAGAGCCGGTACGTCGCGATGACTGGCCGGATGAGCAGGGGGTCATTGTAGTGCAGCAGCCGTCTTACTCTTTTGCTGGCGACCAGCTTTTGCGACTCTTTGAGGATAAAATACCTCACCGGGCCCAGATGCTTCCTGTATTGCCTGAACAGGTCGACGGTGAATTCGCTGCGGCGGAGGTCTTGCAACTGGTGGCGCTCATACATTTTTTGCCAGGAGAGGTAATCGGAGGGAAGATCGGGAATGTTCATGCGGTGTCCCACGCGCAGGAACACTTCGACAACGTCTTCCTTTTCTTCGGCGGTGAGTTTTCTTTCGAGCACTTCGAACGAGCTGATGGAATAATGGATAAGCATGAAAAGTACGTCGCGGTAGGCTGAATCGGGTATTTCAAAACCACGCGCATTTTCGAGATGTGAGTGGATGGAGTTGATTCGGTCTATTGCCGTGTTGGCTTCGTCTGTGGAAGAGAAGATAATTTCGCGGGCATAGTCTACCGTGGTAAAGAGGCGGCCGAGCGGGTCGGCGGGCAGGCGGCCGGTGTAGTAGAGCCAGTCGACGGATTTGTTGAGTGCGAATTCGGCGGCGGCGCCGCCGAATATCAGGAGGATCGTGTCGGCGGTTCCCCATATTTTTCTTACGATGGAGTTTTCCGCGACGTAGTAGTTGGATGATATGTTGATTTCGGTTTGCATTTCGATATTGCTGTTTGCGGTCCACCCCCGGCGCTTCGCGCCACCCCCGCCAGCGGGGGATATGTTTCACTTTGCGTTCGGCTATCCCTCGCCAGCGGGGGATATGTTTCACCTTGCGTTCGGCTTTCCCTCGCCGAGGGGAACCGTTGCTTCGCGGCTTGCGGAGTTCACGCCTGCGGCGATTTGCTATCCCCCGCTGGCGGGGGTGGCGCGAAGCGCCGGGGGTGGACCTGCCAACGGGGAAAACATTTGCCGATTGCAATTGCCGATTGCCGTCAAAACTCCTCCTGCTCGCCGGTATAATACGTTTTTCTTCCCCCTGAAGCCGAAACCCTGATCGCGGCGCCGGTTGGGCTTTTCTTCTTATGCGCATTATGGATCACCAAAAAATCCCTGATCTCGCCTCCAATAATATCGGGCTCCGCCTTCGCTATTTTCTTCTCCGCATTCTTCAGCACTTTCCTCACCGCCTTCACCAGCTTGGATACTTTCGCCGGCGGAATATTCGCACTCACCGAAAACGGAGAAATCTTCGCCTCCCACAAAATTTCGTCTGCATAGGCATTGCCAATACCCCGAATCACCTTCTGGTCCAGCAGCAAAATTTTAATCTTCGCTTCATCATACCACACCAACTTCCCATGCAGCATCATGTGCAGGCCAAGCACCGTGCCGTTGCGGAAAGCCATTCGCAATTCCTTCCCTTCGCGGTAAACGGTTTTCACAGTCTCCCTTTCCACCTTCTTCTTCAATTGCGCCGACGACACATTTACGTTTGCACCTGCGCGTACAGTGATCTTCTCAAGCTTCTTTCCTTTTAATTCTTTTTGCAAATTTTTGCTGAAAACCTGCAGATCCGGCAATTCAGGCATGGAATGTTTTTTATTTTTTATGCAAAGGCAATACCATTTTCGTTAATTTGACCGCTTTAAAAAACTTGTGCATGAAGCGGGTACTG
>CBIGXK010000113.1:0-10340 GCA_966193805.1 uncultured bacterium
ATTTTGTACGGCCACAACCCTAACGGTGCTGCACGTACGAAAGCTACTTCGCCAATGGATCGGGGCGTATTTGGAACTTGAAGACTTTACTTGATGTACCTTTTCCCCCTTCCATATGAAACGGCGCACGTGTGCTTACCGTGGCCCATAATCCGCGGCCCTTCCATCCTGCATCCGGATCGTCAATGCGCCCGTCCATCCACTTCGTATAAAACCCAAGCGGATAAGGAACACGCAACACTACCCACTTGCCATCCTTCAACGCCAACAAACCTTCAGATTCATTACCCGTGTTAATAGGAGTATTCTCTCCCAATCCCGATGTATTAAACTGGTCCACCCATGTGTAGTAACTCGACTCTGCACTGCCCGGAATATCCAAACCCTTGAACTGCGGAAGTGGTTCAGTGTAAAACGTCCAGCCCTCCGGACAATGCTGGCCGGTTGCCGTTGGACCGTTACGCACTTTGCATTTTCTGCAATCGAAGCTGGCGAGGTGACCACTTGCCAACGCTACCCAGGCCACCCCATTGCGGTCCACATCCATACCACGTGGAGAAAATCCTTCGACCGGCTCGCCCGCGTCATTGAGAGGAAGCTCAAAATACTCCGCGAGAGCCGTTTCCGTAGGATTTGCCCCTGGATTTAATCTAACCACTCCACCCGGATAACCAAGATTAGATCCCCAAACAGAACCATCAGGCGCGGGCGAACACGCATACAATCCCCTCGCGATTCTCTTGTCCTTTGTTGAGTCGGAAGGCGCATCGGGCTCGGTATAGGCATCGCGCTTGCCATTGCCATTGAAGTCGAGAATGAGAGGCGTCCATCCCTGTGCCGCTTTTTCATCTCCCGTTTCCAAATATTTTTTTGTGTTGAACCAGCCTACCACCGGCCCGCCACCACTTGTCCAGAGCGTGTTATCATCATCTTCGGCAAACATCAGGTGATGCGTACTGAAACAGGTGTTGATAGGCGTGTATTTCCCTGTCTTAGGATCGTACATGCCAAGGTGCCGATAGGACTTGTCGAGAGGAAAAGCTTTTGCAGACGGATGATCGGAACCGATACTGCAGAACCCGGGATTGTTTGATGGCCGAACGGTTGCCGTGATCCACACGCGCCCTTCCTTGTCCATCATGGGATTGTGCACATTGGTTTTGCTGCTCCAGATGGCTGTGTCGCCCCAGTATGGCGAAGGTTGTATTACTTCTCCTGATGCCGATTGCGTATTCGGGTCGAGAACAGAAAGAGGCACCTGGCTGATCTTACTTGTCTTTGGATCGAGCACAGGAAGATAATCAGTGCTTAGCTCCGTGGCACCGTATATTAAACCATTGGCGTTCACCGTTGGGTCTCTTCGGTCGGTCGACACCTCATCATGCAGGTAGGCTTTCGGATCGGCCCAATCCCATTGTGAGATCACCACATTGCGCTCAACACCTTGTGGCCGGCTTGGTTTTGACGGAAGCTCACCCTGGGCGATCCGGTCGGTCCAGTCTGCCATCATCTTTAACATCTGTTCACGCCCAATACCCATGACCCCATGGATCATGTCATCACCAGCCTGACCCGATTGTAATCTCCGCTCCCAAGCATCGACAGAATTTTTAAATTTTCCAAGGGAAGGAGGAAACTGGCGCGTGCCTTTACTGCCCAGTTGGTGGCACGCAAGACACGTTCCTGACTTAACGCTTCGCAGAAAATCGGCCTGGACTTTTTTATCGGGAGATATTCCGTTGCCTTGTGGGCCGGTGCCCGGAAACATGGATTTATCAGGAACATCCAGAAGTGAAAACCAGTAGCCGGCAGGATAATATTGTGCGGCTTCTTTGTCTGAAGGCGCAATCACAGCAGTCAGATCCACTTTGCTGCCGGGTTTCGCATCTTTCTTCTGTGAATCGATCAGTCCATACCCACGAACCCAAATTTTATAGTTTGCCGCCGGAAGTTCAGGAAGCAGGTACTGCCCGGCATCATTCGTTACAACGATTTTAGCAAAGCGAGTGGGCAGGTCGTAGGTTTCAGCGATTACCCACACGCCGGCTTCAGGTCCATTGGGCCCTGTGACGGTTCCACCAATGTCGGTGTCTCCTATACTCACTTCTTTCGTGCCCGATGTACAAGCGGCCACCAGGAGTGAAACAACCAGGATGTGCAAGGCATGCGAAAAAAAGGATGCAGCTTTTCTGACAAAACTTATCATGCTACGTTTCATACCGTAATCGTTTTAACGTTTATCGAATGACAAGGGTAAACTGTTACGGAAGTTAAGCTTCTTTTAAATGAAAAGTGCCGTAACGGCGAGGAACATTTGCCGGTATAAAACCTGCCGGCACATTTAAAAATCCGATTCGCTTGGCTGGTAAGCTGAACAATGGTATTTTTCCCCGATAGTTTACACCTTATGCATCCGACTGACGCACTAACACCGCTTCTTAAGCTGGATCTGATTCAGACACTTGCCATCGCCGGTATCCTTTACTTAATCGGAATAATGCTCAAGAGGAAAATAAGTTTTTTGGAACGGCTCAACATTCCCTCGGCTGTTATAGGGGGATTACTCTTTGCTGTTTTCAATCTTTTTTCGCACGACAGGTTAGTGAATATCGAATTCGACACTTCCATGCAATCCTTGTGCATGGTGCTCTTCTTCACTTCCATCGGCATTAATGCCAGTTTTTCGTTGCTGAAAAAAGGAGGAAGACCGGTAATCCTGTTCCTGGCTATTTCATCAGCGTTTTGCGTCATCCAGAACCTCGTAGGAATAGGGGTCGCAACGTTATTTGATGTACCGAAACTCTTTGGCATAATGGCCGGTTCGGTAACACTGGTTGGAGGGCCCGCAACCGGACTCGCATTCTCACCCTTATTTGAAGAAATGGGATTAAAAGGCGCCGAAACAATTGCGATCACTTCTGCAACGTTCGGAATTGTTTGCGGCGCATTGCTCGGCGGCCCCGCAGGAGCCTACCTCATTCAAAAATTCCATTTAAAAAAAGACACGCAGAAAATCAATGAACCGGCCAGGCAGCTAACGCCTGAAACCGACGAAAGACTTACCATTGATACAACGCAGGAGAATTCAGGTTTTACAATAAGTCTTATCAACACGATTATCATCATGGGCCTGGGAGGTGTTGTCAGCCTTTTTATTTCAAAACTCGGCATAACGCTTCCGGCATACATCGGCGCAATGATCGTCGGCGCCACGTTCAGGAACATCAACGACAAAACACAATGGATCAAAATCGACCAGCAATCCATTGACTTCGCCGGCGAAATTGCCCTGAATATTTTTCTTACCGTTGCGTTAATGGATTTAAAACTATGGGAACTGGCTTACCTGGCAGTACCGCTAGCTGGAATACTCGCAACGCAGGTGGTGGTTGCTGTTTTATTCGCAATCACCATAACCTTCCTGTCCATGGGCAAGAACTATGAGTCTGCAGTAATGTCAAGCGGCTTTATTGGATTTATGCTGGGAACTGTTGCCAATGCGATGGTCGTTATGAAAACGATAGTATTGAAATATGGCGCCGCACCGCGGGCTTTTCTGGTTGTTCCGCTGGTAGGCGCATTTTTCATCGACTACATCAATGCGCTTGTCATAACAGTTTTCGCCAATTTGATGAAGTAAGCTACTTTCTACTTATACGGCATGTATGTATCCATGAACGACTTCACGGTGTCGTTGTACGACGATAGCATTTCGGAGCGCTTGTTATTCAGTTGATCGTTTGTATTGTTGAAAGCCATGGAGCTACGGTTCATGTCGTCAACAGCCTTATTATAATTGTTGACCAGCTCTTTCGTCTTTTCGGAACTCTCGAATGACTGCTGAAGCTTCTTGAAATTCTCCACCTTAAGAAAGAAATCAGATATCTTAGGAATACTCTTCTCCGCCTCATCTTTATAGAATCGTATCAATTGCCGGCAAACGGATTCGAGCGTTCGATCGTTGTTGAATCCTTTCATCTTACTGATCTTATCGAGCCCTTCCTCTGCATACTTCAACAGCGCGTTCCTGTTTTGCTCGATCGCATTGGTGTTTTTTGCCGACACCGCATCAACCAGGTAAACCTCCTGCTTGTACACCTTAAAAAATGTTAAATACACTTCATTGTAATAGCTTGTCAGCTTATCGATCGTTTCCAGCTTCCTGCCAAGCTCCGATTCATCATCAAGCAGGGTGATATTATTGTTTGCGGCAAAGGTCTTCTGGGCACGTGCGTAGGCAGCATGCGCCTCCGACAACCGTTCACTTACCTTTTCCTGTGCCAACAGGTACGCCTCCATGTTGTCGTACGACTGTTCGGCTATCTCTTCCATGTTTACAATCTTGCTGTAGTCCTCATTAAAAACGCTGTATAAGATCTTCAGGTAGCTCACTGCCGAGTCTCGAAGCTGCTTATCGCCCTTAAACGTTGGCATCCCGTAAATACGCACTCTTGTTTCATAAATGGCATCGATGAGGTCGGCGCGCCGCTTCTCCACTTTGCGCATGCTTCTGCCATGAGAGGCAGCACTCATGTAGCTGAGATACTTTACGCTCACCTCCCGTTGGTTTTTAGAAATAAATGAAAGATAAAGTGAAGGGTCGTCGAAATCCTGGGCGACAGCCGTGCGGGTGATCAGCAGCACACTCATCATTGCTGCGATCGATAGCAAATGTTTCATAACCGAATTATTTGTTTACGTTGTTATTGATGAGGTCGTTCAGGATATGGTAGGCTTCTTCAACGTATTTATCGGAACTTATTTTTTGTATCCACTGGTTGGTCAACTCTTGGTGATAGCTGTCGCTCTTTAGCATCGGCGCATCAAAGGCGTTGACCGCTACTGCGTATGTTGTCGTGGCTTTTCTGAGGGATGAGAAATCAAACGCGCTGTCAGCAGGTTTTCCTTCTTTCAAAACAGAACTGTATTTCCTGATCAATTCAAAATTCTTGTCAGCATCCACGCGCGATTTGCTTTTGTTCGCAAGCGACGCCAAAGGAAGGCTTGAAAGCGGTGTGTAATAGCTGTTCTTTTTAATCACGTCGGCGGGTAACGCGGATGGCAGCGCCGATTCGTGATAATTCAAGCCGTCGAATATATCGGGCAGTATGATGTCGGGAGTGACGCCCGCATGTTGCGTTGTACCGCCGGTTAAGCGATAAAACTTGCTTGTGGTGACCTTCACGAAACCATATTCCGTACTTCTTGACGACAGGGGTGTTGCGGTGTTGGTGTCAACGGGCAAAATCACCTGCGCCGATCCTTTTCCGAAAGTGGTTGAACCAACGATCACTGCGCGATGATAATCCTGCAACACCGCACCCAGCAATTCGGAGGCCGAAGCGCTTTGTCCGTTAACCAGTACAGTCATAGGACCATCGTATATCGTACCGCGGTTCGGGTCTTTCAGAGAAATAATTTTACCCGTTTTTTCTTTCATCATTACCAGCGGCCCCGCGTCGATGAATATTCCGGCCATGTCGAGCGCCTCCTGCAATGATCCGCCGCCATTGTAACGGATGTCGAGGATGAGGCCCGCAATGTTTTCCTTTTTCAGCTTAACGATTTCCTTTGCCACGTCGTTCGCGCAGCTTCCATATCCAGTTTCATAAGCGGTGTAGAAATCGGGCAGGTAAATGTATCCTACTAAGATATTTCCCTTCAGCACAAAGCCTCTTACATTATTTTCTTCGTTGTCCAGTTTCGCGCGTGTGAGTGAAATTGTCTTTTGTATGCCGTCTTGTTTTTTAACTGTAAGATGAAGCTTTGCAGTGTCGGCAGATTCCATGAGCTCCGCGATCTCGCTTGCAGGAAGACCGGATACATCAACTGCTTCCTTCCCCTCCCAGCCAATACTGGTTACCACATCGCCTTTATTCAGGTCGCCGCATTTCCATGCAGGACTCCCCGGCACGAGCCTGCCGATCTCCGTATCGCCATTGTCGTTTTCTTCCAGCGTAAAACCAAAAAAGTAGCCTTCTTTGCCGAGCGAAGTTTCAAAATCCTGTTTTTCTTCGAGCGGCATGTATTCGGTGTGTGGGTCGAACAGGTTTGCTATCACGTCGCAGTAAACCGATGCAACATAATTCTCATAACCCGATGGATGATTAAGCGTTTTCCCCTGCAACGCCGCCACATACAGCGGCATCAGTTTATCAAGGAATTCCCATCCGTTGCCGTTCAATTCGTCGTCAAGGGTAAGGCGATAGGCAGAAAGCGTTTTCAGATCTGAAGATGTAAAGTATTCTTGATGTTCATCAATATGCGCCATAAAGCGGTCGTACAGTTGGGCGGAGAATGCATCGTCAACCGGTCGCGGGTTGTAGTGGTTAAGCTGGATGGTACGTTTCAGTGTAAGAACCTGTTTGCGAATTGTTTCGGAGGTCTGCGCAGTTAAAAGGGCCGGAAAAGCGATGACCGTGAAGAAAAGAGAAAGCTGTCGAAACGAAAAACACATACTGGCGAGACAAGGTTTAGGGAAACAAAATATAAATAATTGCCAGCAGATGCAATAGGAGACGGCCCTTTTTAATTGAACGCATAGCGCTATGCCACGAAAACCGCAACGTACGCGCTAGTTCCACCTGTCAGGACTATTCGTTCTTTCGGCTTTTAGCCTTTCAAAATAACGATCTCCACGGCATGTTTACTTGCCTTGTACTTAAAAACCAGCGTGCCTTCCGCGTTGCTGATTATTCGTTTGATGGTCTTCTTATTCACCTGGATGGTGTAATAGGCGTTCGGCGCCAGGCCATTAGCCTGGTAAACCATGCTTTCTGCAGCCGGCTCGGGAGAAAGTTGAGTAAATGATATTTTATCTCTGCCGTATTCGTTGATATCGAGCGTTAATGGAGTGTTCGCCGCAGTTGATACCTTCAAAGAAGCTTTATCGCTGTTGCCATCAAAATAAAAAAGCTCTTTGTCATTGCTGAAAAAACCAAAATCCGTTTTACCACCAATGGTCAACCGGCCATTCGATACAGAATATTTATTCATCTCCAGCCTGATATTCAATCGCTGGCCTCGGTAATTATATTTCAGCAACGTGCCCGCCAATTCGTTTGTAATATGAGGTGCAAGATAAAGGCGATTGTAGCGCGGGTTAATGCCATAGATTGCCTGGTATAAGCCTACGACCGCAAGGCTATTGCCCGAAAGGATATCATCGCCCAGTCCATCTTGTTTGGCGCGACCGTAACGTTGAAAGGCCAGTCCATCCCTTGAATACCGGGCCAACACCTTTTTCACATACTTCAACGCCAGTTCAGGCCTGTACGAAGCGTAGGCTTTTACGCCTACCGATCCCCAGGATAAAAAAATGTCGCCATTTTCATAGTTGGGAAAAGGAAACTGCCAGTCATTGCCTTCGCGGGGTGTGTAACTGTAAAGGCAGATAGGCCAAAAAAACAGTTTCTCCTTCTGCATCTGCTCTTCAATATCATCAAGAATGGTTTTTATTCTTACTGAGTCGTCGCAAATGCCATAGGCGATGGCCATGAAATTTACGGGCGTAACCATGTTGTTTCCATGAACTGAGCCATCTTTATCGCGCCAGTGTATATAACATCTTTTTTCAGCACCCCAGAAACCTCCTTCCGTAGTTGGCTTATTGAAATTCTTCTTCAATTTTGCCGCGAACAACCGATAGTAGTGTTCTTTTTCCCTGTTGTTTAATTGCCGTTCAATATCGGCCCACAAAATAAGGGCGTGATACAGTTTCGCATTCACGAAAGCATTTTCGTAAGATGCCCAAATAATATCTATCCAATCGCTTCCTCTTTTTTGTTTGTGGCTGTCGGTCATCATCTCCACCAACCCGTTGCCATTAATGTCTCTGTTGATGATCCAGTCCAATACCTTTTCGCAGGATAACTGGTGCGTCTTTATCCAGCCGAGGTCGCCGTTCTGGTCATACAATTCCGCAACATTTGTAACAAAATCGGGATTAGCATCCAGCAGGTAACCCCACTGTGCCTCATAAAATCCCTTATCCGTAAATTGGTTCGGCATGGCGTCTTCGTTGCTGTACGCCCATCGCGCCCACACTCTCCCATCCTTTTTGACGGCATTGTCCCTGTAAAAATCAAGGCACTCTTTATAACCTTTTAAGTAACTCTCGTCATTTATGGCGAGTCCCATCTGTGCAATATATTGTTCATGCAGGCAGATCGGTCCATAAGGTGTGTGCCAGCTATTGCCGCCAAAATGTTGTTTGTCAATTACGCCTATCCTGGCGATGGTGTTTAATACTGCACTTACCTGTTCTTCATTAACGCCTGCCAAATTCCCGCGATCGAATTTTTCATGAAAATTGAAATAGGAAAGTGTAATGCTTTGCGTGCTCCTGCCCGCGCTGATGGCGCAGGGCGCCCATATATCGGTTGTGTCGCGAACAAAACGCCGCCTGTGTGTGAGCGAATCAAAACGCAGCAGCATTTCCGTTTTCGACACGGCGACAGTATAGGCCAGTTTGTTGTTTGTGGTACGACTGTAGTCCATGGCCACTTCTTTTCCGGGCGCATTTACCGCGATCGCCAGACCGTTACCGGTCTCACTATTGAAAAACCGTGACGAACTGCTATGCACGCCATAAGTATCCAGCTTTTTATTGAAGAGATAGAACCACGCAAGTCCGCCGTAATCCTGGTAAGCGCCTTCCCATGTATCTATGGAGTTGAACATAAACACCGGAAGGCAAATTTTTTCTGCGATGATGGGTTTCGATATTTTTCTGCTGATGTCGAACTGAATGTTGTTGGCATTGATGGTAAATGTCCACGTTTCACTGATGGCAACGCTTTGATCGCCATAATTTATTCCGCTGATGGTGACGGTATTTTTAGACGCGTTTGCGACAGGCGCTGAAGACAAATGCAGTGTAGAGTATGTTGCGTTTTTCGTAGTAATTTTTGAATAGATGCCGGCGTCACCGTTAACAACCTGCTCACCATTTACTGTTAGCGAAGAAATATTTGCCTTTTGATTATAGTCGAGCGTGAGGCTTAACTCTTTATTGCCGAAGATGACAAGTTTCTGTTCAATGTCGTTTTTAATTTGAACTGCTTGTGCAAACGCCTCGCCGCACGAGCCGATAAAACAGGCGATGCAAAAAATACTATTCAGGAAACGCCTGGTAAATGCCATGATTCTTTTTTTGATAAAAGTAGCGTATTCGGGTTGTGCGATTCGGACCTTTTTATGTTATCTTCCCTTAAACAAGCATTATGGTTTTACGAACGGCGGCTGTACTGTTTATGTTATTCATCGCAACAAGTGCAAAAACGCAAACGCGCCCGGTGAAAGAACTGGCGCCTGGAGTATTTTATTATTTTGGCGATGAGTTGCGGCAGATGTCGGCCAATTGCGTGTGGATCATTTTTGAAGATTATGTTTTGGCAATCGATGCTAATTATCCCTGGGGCGCCGAAGAGATCATTGCTGAAATAAAAAAGACTTCCGGCAAACCTGTAAAATTTTTATTTGATACGCATTATCACCATGACCACACGTTTGGTAACGGTGTTTTTGTGGATGCCGGTGCTGTTATTGTTTCGACAATCGAGACAGCCAGGGAAATGCACACCCTCGGCCAGCATGAGTGGGATAATGGATCCGCATACAGCGGCCGCAGTATGAAGGGCTACAGGAGAGAATTTCCATCGCTCACTTTCCGGCAGCAGTTAATTTTTGATGATGGCACGCACCGCGTCGAGTTGCGTAAGATGGGTCCGGCGCACACTGGTGGCGACGCAGTGGCGTACCTGCCGAAAGAAAAGATTTTGGTCACCGGCGATCTTTTCGTCAATGGTAACCCCTGGGGTAATAATGTTGAGGATGCGGATGCCGATTATGACCGGTGGATCGGGGTGCTCGATAGCATGTCGCGATGGGACGTTAAGATAGTAATACCGGGTCATGGCGAGCCGGGCACGGTGGAATCGCTGCGGCGGCAGTCTGCCTATCTTAAAGATATGTTGCGCCAGGTAAGGGAGGGCATTCGCGACGGCAAATCGAAAAAGGAGTTGGTAGAAGAGATTGACTTAAGCGAGTATCCGGTGTATGGCGAGAATAAAGTGTCTACGAGGCGGTCTATAGGTGCGATGTACGACCGGCTTTCGCGGGAGTGATGCAAATCGGGATGGTCAGCAGGGGAAGTTGGTCTGTTCTGGTTTATCGCCCGGAGGGCTGATACGAGAACAGTACAAAAGCTTAATAATCTGTGGGTTAATTCGGGGTCCACCCCCGGCGCGACGCGCCACCCCCCCCCGCGGGGGCAATGTTTTTGCGTTTTCCCATTGCCGATTGGTCATCGTCCACCCCGCCCGCCGGGGAATGTTTTG
>CBIGXK010000114.1:0-10207 GCA_966193805.1 uncultured bacterium
AGTAACTTTTTATGGAAATGGGTCCCCTTTATACTTTTAAGTTTTAACTTTTAACTTATTTCCCCGAAATATTCAGTTCATCTTAAACGGCACGATCATTTCGAACATGGGGATGTTCACCTCGAACGTGGTTTTGTTATTAAGGTTTTCCATCGTGTAGGTGCCATGCATCTTCCCAAATTCGGTGCGCAGGTTACAGCCGCTCACATACTGGTATTTTTCTGATGGCTGCAATACGGGCTGCACGCCCACCACGCCTTCTCCTTCCACTTCGCGGGTGGTGCCGTTACTGTCGATGATATACCAATGGCGGCGGTGAAGCTTAACGGGAAAATTGTTATGGTTTTCGATGGTAATTCTGTAAGCGAACATGTATTCACCTGAAACAGGATTGGAGTAATCCGGCTGATAAAATGTCTCCACAGTAATCTCGATGCCTTCCGATATTTTCGATATCATTCAGGTGATTTGACATAAAAGTAATCAAAAGCTTGCTAATTTTACCCACCGCCACCACTGATAATTAACCGGATAAAACACGTTAAAATGATATTGATGAATCGGAGCCTGTTCAATTTTCATCCTGCAACTGAAGCATCAGGCGGAATTACGCAGCAAAAGAAGGACACACCTGTTACCACGATAGCCGTTGCAAAGGGTGACGGCATCGGTCCCGAAATAATGGATGCGGTGCTCAAAATTTTTGATGCCGCGAAAGTGCCGCTCAAATATGAGTTCGTGGACATGGGCAAGTGGGTGTTCGACAAGGGCTTTAATAATGGCATGACGCCCGAGGCGCTTCAAACCATCGAAAGCGTGGGTATTTTATTCAAAGGACCGATGGAAACACCCAAAGGAAAGGGGGTAAAAAGCATCAATGTTACCGCGAGAAAGACCTGGAATACCTATGCCAACAAGCGTACCTTTCAAACTCTTTACGGCGTTGATACTGTTTTCAGTAAGGCGGGCATACCGATCGATATCACCATCGTAAGGGAAAATATTGAAGACACGTACGGGGGCATCGAACATATGCTCACCCATGATGTGACGCTGAGCCGCCGCTTTATCACGCGGCCGGGCAGTCTGCAGGTGATTAAATATGCATTCGAAATGGCGAAGCAGAAAAATGCGCGCCGCATCACCTGCGGTCACAAGGCCAATATTATGAAGATAACGGACGGCCTGTTCCTCGAATGTTTTTACGAGGTGGCCAAAAGCTACCCGGAACTGAAGGCAGACGATGTTATCGTGGACGACCTTTGCATGAAGCTGGTGACCCGGCCCGACACTTTCGATGTGGTGGTGCTGACCAACCTGCAGGGCGACATCGTGAGTGATTTGTGCGCAGGATTGGTGGGTGGATTGGGGTTCGCACCTTCAGCCAATATTGGCGATCACATTTCGATATTCGAAGCGGTGCACGGCACGGCCCCCGATATTGCCGGGAAGAATATTGCCAATCCAACAGCATTGCTGTTAAGCGGATTTGGTATGTTGAGGCATATCGGGTTGCTCAACAGCGCCGTGATGATAGAAAATGCATTGCTGTACACGCTGGAGAACGGTGTGCACACAGGCGACTTTGGCGATAAGTCGAAGCCGGCGGTGAACACCACGGGATTTGCCGATGCGGTGATTGCGAACTTTGGAAAGAAACCATC
Organism: uncultured bacterium; assembly: GCA_966193805.1. GTDB lineage: Bacteria > Bacteroidota > Bacteroidia > Chitinophagales > Chitinophagaceae > Flavitalea. The sequence goes on from CBIGXK010000114.1 coordinate 1,665, forward strand.
GCACAATCCGAAAATGGATCTGGAGGATATTCCCACCACCTGCACTGTGCTCCACCTCGAAAGAAATGCGATGATGGAAAGTGTGGAAGGCGAAAATGAGAAAATAGTGGGTGTGGACATGTTTATCGAAAGCAACATGCAGCCCAGCGACATCGCGAAGAAATGTGAGCGGCACGCAGGTGTGAAATTCAAGCTGATCAATATCAGCAACAGGGGAACGCAGGTATGGCCGACCGGGAGCCGGTTCACCAACCTGGTGAACCAGTACAATGCCAGGTTCGAAAGCCTCGATGGCGAGCCATTGAACCAGCAGGATATTATCGGCTTGTATGTAAGCCTCAGCGGCGATTTTAAAATCGCGAGCCTCGAGTTGCTGAATATGTGGGGCGACAAGCGTGGGTATAGCCTGGCGCAGGGGCAGTGAGGGGAGATGGCAAAGGGAAAGGGCAAAGGTGAAACGAGACGGCTTTCAGTTTTAACTTTTATCTTTTAACTTTTGCCCGAAGGGCAGCCGTTTCCCCCGCTGGCCGGGGTGGCGCGAAGCGCCGAGGGTGGACAAAGGCAATCAAAAAGCAAGAAAAATTTCTAACCTGGTTCATTTCGCTTTCACATACCCGTTCTTCTTCAACCACTGCAACACTTTCGGGCGATGATCGCCCTGGATGATTATGTGCCCATCCTTAACACTGCCACCCGTTCCGCAAAAGGTTTTTAACTGCTTGCCAAGCGTTTCGAGGTCGTCGTCTTTCCCGATAAATCCTTCGACGATCGTCACGGTTTTTCCGCCCCGGTGCTTCGTGTCGAGCCGGAGTCTCAGTGGCTGCGCCGCCGGCGCAACCGTTTCCTCCTGGCTGCGCGCTTCATCGGCGGGCCTGAACGAAGGATCTGTCGAATATACGATGCCGTTAGCTGATATTTTTTTCTTTGACACGTTAAAAATTACGAATTAAAGTTAAAGTTGGGTCCACCCCGGCGCTTCGCACCACCCCCCAGCGGAGGAAATCTCACGTCTCACGTCTCACGATTGCCGATTGCCCATTGCCCCTCATCTCTCCGCCTTCAAACTCAAATCCACGCTCCTGGCCTGATGAATCAACGCGCCGACGCTCACGTAGTCAACGCCGGTTTCGGCGTATTCCCTTATATTTTTCAAATTGATGCCACCGCTGGCCTCCGTTTCCACTTTACCAGCGGTAATTTTCATGGCCTCCACAATTTGCCCAATCGAAAAATTGTCAAACATCACCCTGTTCACTTTTCCTGTCGCCACCACCCGCTTTACATCGTCCAGGGTTCTCGTTTCCACTTCTATCTTCAGTCCCGGCTTTACATTTTGTGCGTACAGCCACGCCTTCTCTATCGCTTTTTCAAGGCTGCCCGCATAATCAATATGGTTGTCTTTCAGCATGATCATATCGTACAGGCCCATACGATGATTATGTCCGCCGCCAATGCGTACCGCCTCTTTTTCCAGCAACCTGAAATTAGGTGTCGTTTTACGCGTATCCAGCACTTTTGTAGCGCAGCCCTCGAGTGCATTTACATACTGCCGGGTCAGTGTTGTAATGCCACTCATGCGCTGCAGGATATTCAGCACCAGTCTCTCCAGTTTCAGGATGGTTTGCGACAGGCCCTCCACTGTAAACGCATCTTCCCCGGCAGTCATCACATCGCCATCTTTCTTCAATGGTGTGAATACCGATGAACTGTCGTACCACGAAAATATTTTTTCAGCCACGCTAACGCCGGCAATCACGCCATCTTCTTTTATTTTCAGCACTGCCTTTCCGCGTGCATCGGCTGGAATGCAGGAAAGGCTCGAGTGGTCGCCGTCGCCAATGTCTTCTTTTATCGCCATCGCGACCAGCTCCTTCAGTTGTTGTTCGAAATTGAGCATCGTGTGCAAAATTACCTAAAATAAAAAACCCATGCGCTTTCGCCACATGGGTGATCGTGAATATGTGTTAACCTGTTCGCTATTCTTCTTCCTGGAACGCAATTTCCTGCACCACCTGCTCATTACCCTTCTGCTTCATGTATAATTTCATTCTGAAATTTCCGTTTTTCGTCTGCAAAACACCAATGCAAAATTGTGAGCCGTTATTTTCTCCTTTGTGCTTCACCTGGAAGCCTTTCACAGAGTTGTTCGCAAAAAAGTCGCGAAGTATCATTTCAGCCTGGTTCTTGCTGAAATTATCGCTGTTACCGGGCAACGAAATATCCACGCGCGTATCAAAGTATTTTGCGAGTTCAGAGGCGTTGCCCGAGCGTACAGCTTTGAGAACGTCGTCAATGGTGTAGTTGGGGCTAAATGAAGAAAGGAAAAGCGTAATCATCGTGACCGCGATCCCCAGGTAATTTTTCATGAGAATATTATTTTCTTTTTTAGTTAAAACAGAGATCGATTCGGTTTATCAGCAAATTTGCGAAAAACATGCCAAAAAATCTCAATACAACTACCTTTGCGGTGCATTAAAATTGTTAATAAGAGTTAGCGTATGTCAAAAAAGGTTATCCTGGTGATCATGGATGGATGGGGATTGGGCAAAGTTAAATCTGCTGATGCCATCCAAAATGCAAACGCGCCGTTTGTAAGTTCCTTATATTCAAAGTTTCCCAATACAACATTGGTAACGTGCGGAGAAGCAGTGGGCCTGCCGGAGGGGCAGATGGGCAATTCAGAGGTGGGTCATCTCAATTTGGGAGCGGGAAGGATCGTGTACCAGGAACTTCAGCGCATAAACGTTGCCGTTCGTGACGGAAGCTTTGCGAAAAATTCAACCTTGCTGGCAGCTATCAGGAACGCGAAACAAAAAAACACCACGCTGCATTTGTTGGGATTGGTGAGCGACGGCGGCGTGCATTCACACATCAACCACCTCAAAGCCATTCTCGATGTGTGCCATAACGAAGGATTGAAGAACGTGGCCATCCATGCTTTCACAGACGGCAGGGACACTGATCCGAAAAGCGGCCTGGGTTTTATACATGACCTTGAAGAACACGCTTCGAAAACCACAGGCAAAATTGCAACTGTAAGCGGTCGATATTTTGCCATGGACCGCGACAAGCGCTGGGAAAGGGTACGGCTCGCATACGATGCGATGGTACTGGGAAAAGGCGAGCAGGCATCAGATGCGCAGGCTGCCATCTCCAATGCATACGGGCATAACATCACCGACGAATTCATCAGGCCGACGGTCATCACAAAACCCGGCGAAGCACCCACCACCATCCACGATGGCGACACGGCCATTTGCTTCAATTTCAGAACCGACCGCTGCCGCGAGATCACCCAGGTGCTCACGCAAACAGACATGCCGGATTTTGGCATGCACAAGCTGAGAATCGACTACACCACCATGACGGAATACGACAGCACCTACCAGAACGTGCACGTGGTATTTGAAGCCGATAATTTGAACAACACACTTGGCGAGGTGCTGCAGGCTAACCATAAAAAACAGCTACGCATAGCCGAAACCGAAAAATATCCGCACGTCACTTTCTTCTTCAACGGCGGCAGAGAGATGCCCTTTGAGAACGAGGAAAGGATCATGATCCCGTCTCCTAAAGTGGCTACGTACGACCTCCAACCCGAAATGAGCGCCATCCCGCTCACCGATGCCATCATCCCGCAAATTGAAAACGAAAGTGCCGACTTTATCTGCCTCAATTACGCCAATGCCGACATGGTGGGGCATACGGGAGTCTTTGCGGCGGCCATCAAGGCCGTTGAAACGGTTGATGCGTGCGTAAACCGCCTTGTAACGGCAGCGCTCGCCCACAATTACACCGTTTTCCTCACCGCCGATCACGGCAATGCCGATTTCATGATCAATGACGACGGCACACCCAATACAGCGCATACCCTCAACCTGGTACCGCTGTTCGTGATCGACAAAGAATGGAAAGGCACCCTAAAACCCGGGAAACTCGGCGATATCGCCCCCAGTATTCTTACCATGATGCAGCTTCCCATCCCCCCCGAAATGACCGGAAATATCCTGATCTAGGGCCGAAAAATTTCTTACGGGGTGCAGCTTTTACTCTCGGAAATTGTCTAAATTACAGGGCAACCAACGGTGATTTCATGACCGAAGAAGCCATTTTATCAGGCTGTTTACATAACGATGCGGTAGCCCAGCGGGAACTATACGGCAGGTATAGCCCAAAAATGCTATCAGTTTGTTATCGGTTCGCCCACAACCGCGAAGACGCCGAAGATATGTTACAGGATGGTTTCATAAAGGTATTTTCCCAAATACACACCTTCCAGAACAAAGGCGCCTTCGAAGGCTGGATCAGGAGGATCATGGTGCACACGTGTATCAACCACCTGAAAAAGAACAAAAAGTTCAATGAAAGTGTGGACATTATCCACGCAACCGGGGTGCAGGTGAGAGAGGAATCGGTGCCCTCCATCGTACAGGCAAAACAGGTAGTGGAATGCATCAGGCTGCTTCCGCTGGGATACCGGACAGTATTGAACCTATACGCCATCGAAGGGTATTCGCACAAGGAAATCGCAGAAATGCTCGATGTGGAAGAAAGCACGAGCCGTTCGCAATACACCCGGGCAAAGCAGATGCTCGAGGATATACTGATCAGGAAGAACATCATACACCCTTCCAGGATCAGGCACGAATGGCTGGGGATGACGGTAGGCGGACGCTAAGGTTAAAAAAGACTTATTTATATACATCCGATCCTTTGAATACACCGTGCAAACTAATTTCTGATGGAGGAAAATTTCTACCATAGTGACTTTGAAGAATTGATCAAAGAGAAGGCAGACCAATACAAAATGTACCCTTCAGACAAAGTATGGAGGGGCATTGATAAATCGCTGAGAACAAGACGAAAATGGTACTGGACAGGTTTCGTCGTGCTGCTTTCCGGCGTCAGCTATTTCGCCATCACCGAACTGATGAACCCCGCTTCACCCGTAGTGAACAAGATTCAAACAGCACCCGCTCCCGCAGAACAACCGAAAGTTACCGCCGACCAGCTCATACCCTTCACCCGCAACATCACCGGAAGCAATATTCAGCAGATACCCGCAAGCAATATCGTCACTTCCGACCTGTTGATAGAAGACAGCGGCAACATCACAGCAGCGTTTGAAATTCCACTTAACGTACTGCCCGGCAACGCCAACGCACTGCCGCAGCAAAAAGCAGCTTTTCTTATCAGCGGACTCGAACCCCTGAACATCAACGAACAATATAACATAGAACTCAGTTGGCCCGCCGATGAATACGGCACGCCGTCCGACAAGTTCAACAAGATTAACACCAAAGGAAAGATCGCGCTTAACCCGATGGTAGCGCCGCCGAAAGAAAGGAAACCGGGCATCAACTGGTTCCAGGACTTTGCCGATGTGCGGTTCCCCGTAAAACCAAAGCGGATCAGTTGGCAACTGGCCTTCTCGCCCACCGTCAATTACCGTAAGCTAACAGGCGGCAACAATGCCAAACTGCTATCCACCACCGAAAACATCCCGCTCGGCCTGAGGATCAGCGGCGACGTCGACAGGCTGGTGAATCACAAACCGGCCCTGGGTTTCGAACTCGGCACACATGCCCTGATGCCTTTGGGTAAAAGGGTCGTGTTCAAGGGCGGCATCCAGTTCAATTACTCAAAATATGATATAAGGGCATACAGGGTACCTTCCGAAGAAGTGGCCACCATTGCCTTGAACAGTACGATAGACGGCTTCCCTCCGGCCCCGCTCACCAGCTATACCGACATCCGGAACCTCGGCGGCACTTCGATCGAAGATCTGAAGAACCAGTACTTCCAGTTGTCAATGCCGATAGGATTTGAAGTGAGGGTGTTCGGCAGTGAAAAACTGCAGTTCAATGTAGCAAGCACCATTCAACCCACCTATCTGCTGAACAGGAACACTTACCTGATCTCTACCGATTTCAAGAATTATACAAAAGCACCTTCCCTCGTAAGAAGGTGGAACGTGAACGCAGGGGCGGAAGCCTTTGTCTCTTACTCGAAAGGGGATGTTAAATGGCAGATCGGACCCCAGTTCCGCTACCAGTTGCTTTCCAGCTATCGAGATGAATATCCCATTAAAGAATACCTGATGGAATACGGTATTAAAGTGGGTATAACCAAGACTATCCGCTAAGTGTCATCAAACAACGATTGATGTCATGCCGGGCTGCTGTCAACGACAGCAGCCTTTTTTATCAGGTGCCCCCGAATGGTTAATTTTGCACATGCACTATCCTTTTCTTGTGATTGCCGGTCTGGTAGTTCTTACCCTCGCCTGCAACGAAAAGAAGCCCGATGCCCCGGATAAGTCCACCACTACCGGCCAGCAGGACACTTCGGCCGCCCAGCCTTATTTCCCGTTGGCGTCGTTCTTAAGGAGCGAGATCCAATATGTGGATTCGTTACCCGTCGGCATCAAAAAATACACCACCGCCGGAAAGCAACAGGATTCAGGGTATATCCGGCTCGAAGAATTTCATCGCCTCTCGGCTGAATTTCTTTCGCCCGAAATTGGGGATTCAGCATTCAAAACGAATTTCACTGAAACCTCGTTCTTCGACAAATCATCAAACACCGCCACTTTTCTTTACACGTCGAAGAACCAGAACACCGCCGTGAGACGCGCGGATGTGATCACCGCCAAAGGTGATATTTATGATGAGGTGCAAAGCATTTATGTCGAAAAATCACGCGAAGCGGGCGACACTACCATCACCAAAAAAATGTTCTGGAAACCGAAACGTAATTTCCAGATCATCACCCTGATCGCTGCCAAAAATGAAAAACCAAAAAATGAACTGGTAAAAGTTGTATGGGACAACCGCGAGTAAGTAATGACAGCAACCGAATTTCAACAAATATCACACAAGATACCCACCGATCCGGGTATCTATAAATATTACGACCGCCACGATGAATTGCTATACGTGGGCAAGGCAAAGAGCCTGCGCAAAAGGGTAAGCTCCTACTTCACTAAAACGTTCGTCAACTACAAAACGCATGAGCTGGTGCAACGGATCAGCCGTGTTGAATTCACCATCGTCAATTCAGAACAGGATGCCTTTCTTTTAGAGAATTCTCTCATCAAGCAGTTTCAGCCCCGCTTCAACATCGACCTGAAAGATGACAAGTCGTACCCCTTCATGGTTTTCAAAAATGAAAATTTTCCAAGGATATTTCTCACGCGAAGAAAAATCGACGATGGCTCCGAATACCTGGGCCCTTTCACATCTGTTCACAGGGTGCGTGAACTGCTGAATTTCATCCGCGCCACTATTCAACTGCGCACCTGCAAGCTCAACCTCACGCCCAATAACATCAGCAAGGGCAAATTCAAAGTATGCCTCGAATACCACCTCGGCAACTGCAAGGGACCCTGCGAAGGAAAACAATCCGAAGATGAATACCGGGAAGCGCTGGGACAGGTAAAAAATATACTTAAAGGAAACCTCACACCGGTGATCAACCATTTCAAAGCTGAAATGAAACAATATGCCGGCGCACTCGACTTTGAAAGAGCGGAGCTGACAAGAAAAAAAATAGAACACCTCGAAAACTACCAGGCACGTTCTGTTATCGTGAGCCGTCATGTCAACAATGCCGATGTGTTCTCGATTTTGCGGCAAGGCGACATTGCCTATGTAAATTACCTGACGGTGCAGAACGGCACCATCGTTCATACGCACACTACGCAACTCCAGGCCCATCTCGATGAATCGGATGAAGAAATACTTGCCTTTGCCATCGCGCAATTAAGAGGCACATTCAACAGCATATCTTCCGAAATCATTCTCCCTTTTCCCATCGACTATCCTGAAGAACATGTGGTGATCACCGTTCCAAAAGCCGGCGATAAAAAAAAGCTGCTCGATCTTTCTGAAAAGAACGTGAACTATTTTCTCGACGAACTGAAAAAGAAAAAAATATTGCAATTGGAAGGGAAAGACGACATGGAGAGAAAAAAAGTTTTGTACCAACTCCAGGAAGATTTGCAATTGCAGGAAGTGCCCGTCCACATTGAATGTTTTGATAATTCTAATTTCCAGGGCAGCTATCCCGTATCGGCGATGGTGTGTTTTAAAAATGGGGTACCTAGCAAAAACGATTACCGCCGTTTTAATGTAAAAACAGTCGAGGGCATCAACGATTTTGCCACGATGAAGGAAGTGGTTCAACGGAGGTATAAAAGGCTGAAGGAAGAAAAGGCGCCGTTACCTCAACTGGTAATTATCGATGGTGGTAAAGGACAACTAAGCGCAGCGCTCGAAGCGATTGATGAATTGCAATTGCAAAATCAAATGACGATTGTGGGTCTCGCGAAAAATGAAGAAGAGATTTTTTTTCCCGGCGACAAAGAATCCGTGTAACTTCCTTTCAACAGCGAAAGCCTTAATCTTATCAGAAGAATACGTGATGAAGTGCACAGGTTTGGCATTACGTTTCATCGAAAAAAGAGAAGCCAGGGAACGTTTAAAAATGAATTGGAAACAATTAAAGGAATTGGAAAGAATACTGCCGATCAATTATTGAAG